>CAIKAS010000183.1 GCA_903825445.1 uncultured Acidobacteriia bacterium | reverse complement strand
GGATCACGGCCTGAGGAAGTTGCCAAGGCAAAAGCCGATCTGGATAATGCCCGCGCGACCGAAGCGAACGCGAAGGTCACGCTGGATCGTACGAAGACGCTGGTGGACGAGCGCGTGATGTCGAAACAGAATCTGGACGATGCGCAGGCGAAATTCGATAGCGCAGCGGCGCAGGTTCTATCGTTCCAGCGCACCTACGATCTGGTGAAGCTGGGCCCTCGCAAGGAAGATGTGGATGCAGCGCGCGGTTTGGTGGAGCAAGCCAAGGGGCAACTGGCGTTGGCTGAGTCGCAACTCTCCAATACGATTATTCGGGCGCCCGTGACGGGCACCATTCTGGAACGAAATGTGGAAGTGGGCGAGTTTGTGACGACAGGGATGACCGGCGATAAGGGTGCGAAGGGCTATGTGGTGTCGATGGCCGATCTCAACGATCTGAAAGTGGAGCTCGACATTAACCAAAACGACTTCGCACGTCTGGGACCGACGCAAAAGGGCGTCGTGACAACGGACGCATTTCCGGATCGGAAGTATGACGGGATCATCGACGAAGTCTCTCCGGAGGCCAATCGTCAAAAGGCCACGGTGCAGGTGAAAGTGAAAATCCTTCATCCAGATCAGTACCTGCGGCCCGAGATGAATGCCAGTGTAGCTTTTCTCTCTGACGCGAAACCTGCAGGTGCGGATAAAAGCGCAGTGCAGAAGCCGTCGATTGTGGTGCCTTCGTCCGCGGTTCGCGGCGGCTCGGTATTTGTGATCGCGGATGGACGCGCAGTCAGGCGGGCAGTGAAGGCCGGCACGACGAATCCGATGCCCGGCGGCGGGCAGGGCGTGCTGGTGGAAGACGGGTTGATCGGGGGTGAGGACTTGATTCTGAACCCGCCCGCGGAACTGAAAGACGGCGACAAGGTGAAACAGAAATGAGCGAACCAGTCATCCAGACGCGTGATCTTACAAAGGAGTTCGTGCGCGACCAGTTCCACGTGGTGGCGCTCAAGGACGCGAACATCGAAATCAATCAGGGCGAGTTTGTGGCTCTGATGGGCCCTTCAGGTTCCGGTAAGTCGACGCTGCTGCATCTCATCGCCGCAATGGACAGGCCGACCGACGGCGAAATCCTGGTATTGGGCGAGAATCTGCGCGCGTTGAGCGACAAGGAAATTGCGCACTGGCGAAACGTTCATATCGGTTTTGTGTTTCAAGGGTTCAATCTGATTCCAGTGCTGACGGCGATCGAGAATGTGGAATTGCCGTTGAAGCTCACCTCGCTGAACAAGAAAGAGCGGATGGAGCATGCGACAACGGCGCTGCAGTTGGTAGGACTGGGCGACCGTTTGACGCATCTGCCGCGGCAGCTGTCGGGGGGACAGGAGCAGCGAGTGGCCATCGCTCGTGCGATCGTAACGGATCCCGATTTGATTCTGGCCGACGAACCTACGGGTAATCTGGATGCGGCCTCTGCGACTGAGGTCCTGAGTCTGCTGAGTAGGCTGAACAAGGAATTCGGCAAGACGATTGTGATGGTGACGCATGATCCCCACGCCGCCCGCTTTGCGACCAAGATCCGACATCTGGAAAAAGGTGCACTGCTGCCGGAAGGGCAAATGCCTGCCGATTACGCGCTTTAGCGGAATGTTAAAGCTGCCGGAATCGTGTAGAATCCGGTAGATGCTCAAAACCATCAGCTTTGCCATTGCTATTTTGCCTGGGTTTGCCGCTTGCACACTCGCGCAGGAGGGCGTCACGATCCGGGTGGACGCCGCGACGAAGATCGGACCCTACAAGCCGATTACCGGTTATTTCGGCTACGACGAGCCAAACTTCACTTACGCGAAGAACGGGCAGAAGCTGGTCGGGGAGTTGGGTGCGCTCGATGGCAGGAAGGGCGGAAGCCCGGTGTACATCCGCACGCACTTCATGCTGACGACAGGCGACGGCACGCCTGGATTTAAATGGGGTTCCACTAACGCCTATACCGAAGACGCGGCAGGTAAGCAGGTTTACGACTGGACGATTTCAGATCGCATCATCGATACCTATGTGAAGGCAGGGGCAAAACCGTTTGTGGAGATCGGCTTCATGCCTCAGGCGTTGTCGTCGCATCCCGATCCTTACAAGCCCGAGTGGAAGCCCGGCGACAATTTCAATCAGTACTACCTTGGCTGGGCCTATCCTCCGAAGGATTACGCGAAGTGGGGTGAACTCATCCATCAGTGGGTGCTGCACGCGGTCTCGAAGTATGGCCGCGCCGAAGTGGAGAGCTGGTATTGGGAAGTGTGGAACGAGCCCGATATCGCTTACTGGCATGGCACTCCGGAAGAGTACGATCAGCTTTACGATTTCGCTGCGGACGGCGTGAAGCGAGCTTTGCCCGGAGCCAGGGTTGGCGGGCCGGCGTCGACGGGCCCAAATGGTGCGCGTGCTGCGGCTTTTCTGAAGCAGTTCCTGGAACATTGCGCGACTGGGAAGAACGCTGCGACCGGGGCGATCGGCGCGCCCCTTGATTTCATTTCATACCACGCGAAGGGCCAGCCGCAAGTAGTTGACGGACACGTCCGTATGGGGATCGCCAAGAACGTCGCCGACGCCGCGCAAGGCATGCAAATTGTGGCGTCGTTCGCGAAGTTCCGCGATTTGCCCATTGTTGTCAGCGAATCCGATTCGGAAGGCTGCGCGGCCTGTTCAGCGCGGGTTTATCCGCAGAATGCCTACCGTAACGGCCCGCTCTATGCTTCCTATGAAGCGGTGATGATGAAGAACATGTTCGAACTGGCCGATCGGGAGAAAACGAATATCGCAGGCATGCTCACCTGGGCCTTCGAGTTTGAAGGGCAGCCGTATTTTGAAGGTTTTCGGACCCTGGCGAGTAACGGTCTCGATAAGCCGGTGCTCAATCTGTTTCGCATGGCGGCGCGGATGCAGGGCGATCGGGTTGCGGTGACCGGCAGCAGTGCCGTTTCGCTGGCGGCGATTCAGGCAGGGGGAGTGCGCGGCGCGAATCCGGATATCGATGGTATCGCGGTGCGCTCTGAGCGCGGGATTTCAGTTCTGGTCTGGAATTATCATGACGACGATTTGCCGGCCACGGAGGCATCGGTGCAATTGCAGATAACCGGGCTGCCTGGCGGGGCAAAGAAGGCGACGCTGCATCACTATCGGATCGATGACACTCACAGTAATGCCTGGGCTGCGTGGAAGAACATGGGTTCTCCGCAGCAGCCGACGGATGCCCAGTACATAGCGCTGGAGGCAGCGGGTCAGCTACAGGAATTGAAGCCGCCGGCGAATGTCACAGTTGGTGCGAATATTACCTTCGAGATGAAGCTGCCAAGGCAAGGACTGTCGTTGCTTCAGTGGAGTTGGTAACGCGGTTAGACTGGTAGCCAGACATGAGACTTGTTCAATTGAGTGGACCCGGTGGGCGGCGCGTAGCATTGGTACAGGATGCGGCTGCGGGGAAGGGAAGCCTTCGCCTTCTGCGGGGCTCCGATTCCGTTTACAGTTTGGCATCGGAATGCCTGCGCGAGGGAGTGTCGCTGGCGGACCGAGTGACGCAGCTAGTGTCCGGAGAAGAGCTCGATTACGATGCGATCTACCGCGGCGAATCGGACTGGCGGCTGCTGCCATCCGCCGATTTTCCGGCCGAACCGGCACGTTGCCTTGTTAGTGGTACCGGCCTCACACATCAGGCCAGCGCGAAGAATCGCGACGCGATGCATGCAGGGACGCAGGCTGTCACAGACAGCACCCGGATGTATCTGAGCGGCGTAGAAGGCGGCAAGCCTCCAGCGGGCGAAGCGGGAGTTTCACCGGAGTGGTTTTACAAAGGAAACGGCAGCGTGCTTCGCGCCCACGGCGAACCGCTGGTGGTCCCGGAATTTGCCGAAGATGGAGGCGAGGAACCGGAGATTGCCGGCGTCTACATTATTGATGCCCAGGGTACTCCGCGACGTATTGGCTTCACGGTTGGCAACGAGTTTTCCGACCATGTCTTCGAGCGGAAGAATTACCTTTACCTGGCGGCTTCCAAGCTGAGGATCTGTTCAATCGGTCCCGAACTTGTGGTTGATGCGAAGTTCGGCCTGATACCAGGCGAGGTATCGGTGGAACGTGAGGGAAAGGTGCTGTGGTCACATCCGATCAAGACTGGTGAAGAGACGATGTGTCATAGCCTGGCGAATATAGAGCATCATCATTTCAAGTTCGATTTCCACCGGCAACCTGGCGATCTGCATATCCACTTCTTTGGCGCCGATGCGTTTAGTTTTGGCGCCGGTGTTCACTTACAGGATGGCGACGTGATGCAGGTAAGATTCGACGGTTTCGGCCGAGCGCTGCGAAATCCGCTGCGCCGAGTGCCGTTTTCAACCAAACCAGTGGCAGTGGGAACGATATAAACGATTATGAGCGTCGAAACCCTGTTTTTGGAATATTCGGTAGATCAACTGAGGCAGTTCACGGATCGCATTGAGGTGTGTCTGGCGAAACTGACCGAGGAGCAGATATGGGCCCGGGGTGGCGAACATGAGAACGCGGTCGGGAATCTTGTTCTCCACCTGGCGGGCAACGTGCGGCAATGGATCGTAACCGCGCTTGGTGAAAATCCTGTCGTGCGCGATCGCGATGCTGAATTCAACGCACGCGGCGGTTTTACTGCGCCAGAATTAACAGCGAAACTGCGGGATACGGTGGAGCAGGCCGTGCATGTCATTGCGGGTTTGGACGAAGCGCGACTAACGAAAATGTATGAGATCCAGATTTATCGCGTCTCCGGCGTCGAGGCCGTGTATCACGTGGTGGAACATTTTGCGCAGCACACCGGACAGATCATGTTCATCACCAAGATGCTGACCGGCGGGGACCTGGGTTTCTTTCGTCACCTCAGCGCAGGAGCCGATTCTAAACAAGTGCCTTAGGCACCGAGACAAGACGAGAATGTCGGTATCGGCCCAAAAACAGCTGGATGGTTTCCTCGATAAGTATTTGCCCGAAATTGCCGCGGAGGCGCGTGCCTGCCTGAAGATCATGCGTACGCGTCTGCCGGGTGCCGTGCAACTTGTGTACGACAATTACAACGGCCTTGTGATCGGATTTGGACCGACGGAGAGACCTTCGGCGGCAATATTTTCGCTGCTAGTCCTGGCGGACCATGTAACTCTCTGTTTTCTTCAGGGCGTGAAGATTCCGGACCCGGACAGACTGCTTCAGGGCAGTGGTAATGTCGTCCGCCACATCAGGCTTAAGTCGCCTGCGGACCTGAACCGGAAGGAGATCCGGGAACTGATGTCCGCAGCACTTGAGATGGCACGCATTCCAATGGATCCCGCCGCTAAAGGCACCCTCACTATCCGGTCCATCTCCGCCAAACAGCGTCCGAGACGACCTGCCTGATGTCCGGGGTGGAGGCTTTCATGACGTGCTGAGCCTTGCTATTCTCAATCAGTGTCAGGGTGTATCTGATATGAAAACGGGTGCCCGCATTGCCGGGAGATCTCAATTCACCCGAATGTGATGACGTGGCACTGCTGAGAAAAAACCGCCGGAGGGAATAACGTTGAGCTTATCCGAAATCGTGTTTTATATTGTAGTCGCATTGGGGCTCCTGATGGTGCTGTCGGTGATTAGGTCGCTCAAGGATGGCCGGGGACGCAGTGCATGGATGACGATTCGTCTATTCCTGATACTGGTTGGAATATATGGTGCGGTTCTGATGGCAACCACACTGGGACTTCCCTTGCAGACTCTGCCGGTCGGCGATACCCAGTACGGGGGCGATTGGTCTATTTCCGTAGTTAGCATGCGCCGACTGCCCCATGACCTGGACGAAGACTACGAAATCGATTTCAGGATGGGCAATCGGGCTCTCAAGCCGATTCAAGGCGTGAAGGGGTTGATTGCCTATTTGGTGAGCGAAGACGGGACACGTTACGATGCTGCGCCCGAACCCTCGACGCCTCCTTTCGATACGATCGTTAATCCGGGCAAGTGGGTCACGACGACGCGTAAATTCGTTCTGCCGCAGAATCTCAACAGAGTGGAACTGGTGCTGACGCGAACGGGACCGCGCCTCGGAATGTTCCTGATCGGCCGCTACCCGTTCGACGGCCACACCGTAATTCAGCTACAGTAGCGAAGGCACTGGCTCGCGTCTTTTACTTCGGGTTGAATTTCAATTTTCTGGGCTCGAAATGCGCTTTTCGCGCCATGCTGGAGGCAGAGCCGGAAAACGTAGGCGGGAATGAAGAAAAGATCTGGTGCGTGGAGGCCACGGGAGGTGCCGCCACAACGGTGCCAGTATTCCCGACCGGCACGTTTGGCGGATCCTCGAGTGAAATCACGACTCCTGGTTGCGTCTGCGCACCACCCACCCTGGCCAGCAAAGGTACATCCCCGGTGCCGAGTCCGTAAGGGACTCTCAGATTGATCTGGTATACGCCCGCGCTCGAGATGCCCGCAAATGTCGTCTTGACCGGAATATTGTTGATGTACAGGTTGACAGTGTCGTTGGTCGGCGCTGCTCCCGAATAGACCTGTCCGGCAGGGACTGCCGGAGTTGTCGGGCCTAATCCAAATGCGAAGAGCACCACGTCATCACCCGCCGTTACGGCAACGGTTCGGTAGCCCAGCGCGTCGCCTGTGGGACCCACGATGTCGAATGTGCCGCCTCCCCAGGCACCCGAATGGTTCGCCCTGAGGATGATGCCTGCTACGTGTTTCGTGTCGAGAACACTGAAAGACGGCGCGATTTGGGCCATCGTCACAATTGCAGAGGCGCTGCCGGCCGAGGTGGTGACCGTTACGGTTACGCTTCCGGCTGCGGTATCGTCAGGTACCTGCAGATTGATTTGGCCTGGACTCACATACAGCAAATAAGCTGGCTTATTGTCGATCATGACGCTGGTACCGCCCAGCGTCTGCGGGAAGTCATTGTTCCAGAATGCGGTCTGGTTGGCCAGATTGCTTCCGTAAATCGATATCCACTCGCCCGTCTGGATAGTGCTAACTGTGCTGTAGAGCGGGACTACGCCGCCCGGAGCTATAGTCGGGGGCTGCGCCTGACTCGTTTGACTGGCCGCGCCTGCCACGGTGGCGCGGTTTACGCCGGCCAACCGGATAGCGTTGAAGAGGCGAATATTTCCGGAAGTGGCCAGATGAACGTCTGCAGGCATCTCATTCGCCGTGGATGGCGGAACGAGACTCACTTGTCCAGGGCGGATGTCTGAGGCCGATACGCCCGTTGCCATTGCTATCACGGAACCCGTAACGGCTGCGTATAGCTGCCACCTGGCGGCGCTTCGTCTCAGTAATTCGCGACCAGGGGCGGTCCGGAGCGTCGCGAAGTGCGCCTGGAGACGACGTTCGAATTCAGAGGCGCGGGACGGGGACGACACTCTTGTTTCCACTACTAATGACGCTGGAAGTTCGGTATTGCGTCCAGGGAGTCACTTTTTAATGTGATTTACAGCACGGCCAATGACTGATAGAGGGTCTACGCAACCTGCAGGACCAGACATTTCAGGTAGAGCGTCTCCGGGACGGTGAGAAGGATTGGGTGATCCTGGGCCTGCGTTCGCCGTTCCAGCACTCGCAGCGTTCTGCCGGAGTTAAGAGACGCTTCCGCCACAATTTCCAGGAGCATCGCTTCACTCACGTGGTGGGAGCAAGAGCATGTCACCAGAATTCCGCCGGACCCCAGCAGACGCAGCGCCCGAAGGTTGATGTCCTTGTAGCCACGCATGGCTGCATCGATCTGGTTGCGCGATTTTGCGAACGCTGGCGGATCGAGCACGATCGTATCGTAGCTCCGGCGACCGGACGCATAAGACGAAAGCAGGTCGAACACATCGGCTTCGCGGAATTCGATGTTGTTCAAGCCGTTGGCTGCGGCATTGCGGCGCGCCGTTCCCAACGCCTGGGCGCTGGAATCTACTGCTTCAACGCTCTCGCAGGTTCGCGCGAGGTGCAATGCGAAACCACCTGTGCATGTAAAGCAATCGAGCGCACGTCCGGAAGCATGGCGCGCAGCGGCCAGGTAGTTCTCGCGCTGATCAAGGAACACACCCGTCTTTTGGCCTTTGACCAGATCGGCCTCCATTTGCAGGCCGTTCATGGAGATGCTGACAGGTTCGCTGATTTCACCGTGCATGATCTTCACTTCGCGTGGCAACTGTTCGAGCGAACGAACGGCCGCATCGTTGCGCGCCACTATCGCACGTGGGGCAAACTGCGCTTCGAGAGCGGCGACGATTTCTGGTGTGGCCCGCTCCATTCCCTGGTCGAGAGCCTGCATGACAAAGGTGTCGGCGTAGCGGTCGATGATCAGCGCAGGGAGAAAGTCGGCTTCCGCGTGGACCAGACGATAGGCCGTCGTGTCACCGATCACCTTGCGCCTGAAGCGCTCAGCAGCGGCGATCCGCGCTCCCATAACCACTTTCTCCGGCGTGCGGGTCAACATGCGCAGCGCGATCTGCGAGGAAGTGCTGTAATGCGCCTGGCCGAGGAAGCGCCCGCGTGGATCGAGTACGTGCACCAGTTCACCTGCGCCGGCCTCACCGGTGGATACCACATCGGAACGAAATATCCAGGGATGTCCGCTGGCCAGGCGGTCGGCACCCTTCCGGCTGATTTCGACCGGCGTGACATTAGAGTTGTGAACCTCCGACGAGGTGCGAACCTCTGAGCGGGCGTCCAAATTCTGGAGTTGAATTTCGTTTTCTACGGGATGTTCCAAGCTTCCATGTTCGCAGGGCCTGAACCGTGGTACTCTCTAAGCAGGACAGTACCTCGTCTTTTCCCCCTGAAATTGCCCTCCTGGTTGTAGTACACTTGAAAGCAGAATTCGTCAAAAGCGTTAACGATCCCGGCCAGTTCCCCACCGACGGACTGCCGGAAGTTGCATTTTTAGGGAGAAGCAACGTCGGTAAATCCAGTCTTATCAATGCGCTAGTTGGACAGCGCAAGCTGGCATTCACCAGTAATACGCCCGGCCGTACGCAGTCTCTGAACTTCTATCGAATAGACGACAAGTTCTACTTTGTCGATTTACCCGGCTATGGATACGCTCGCGCGCCCCGCGAATCGGTGGATGAATGGGCAAGACTCATTGAACAGTACCTGCACGAGAGAAAGAATCTGGGGACCGCGTTCCTGATTCTGGATGCCCGGCGGGGCTGGATGGAAAAAGACCTTCAATTGAAGATGTGGCTGGAAGCAAGCGGATGGCCGTACGTAGTAGTGGCATCCAAGATGGACAAACTCAATCAGGCAGAGCAGCAGCACGGACTAAAGGCCATCAGGCAATACGCCGAGCCGCTGCCGTTCTCGGCCGTAACAGGCCGGGGAGTGAGGGAAATTTGGCAAGCGATAACGAAAACACACCAATAACAGACACACCGCCTCAGGAGCAGCAGACGCAGCAGGCTCCGGAGAAGACGGCAGCGCCGCCCGCCCGGGAAGCGACCGCCGAGAAGACAGACGAGGGGCAAAAGCCTCATCGGCATCCGAAAGGAGACCATCGGCAGCCACGCGATCGGGGAGAGCATTCCAGGAATCCCGATCAGAAGGCCGAAGCGCCCAAGCCGGAATCTACCGCGCCCGCTCCGGAAGTGAATGCTTCCGCGCCACAGGCAGCGGATAGTAAGGCACTGGTTCCAGTCGGGCCGCCTACGGTAGTGGAGGTTCCGGCGGTCCAGATCGGACAGGCGCCAGGTAACCATCCCCACGCGCAGCGGCAGCTTCATCCAGGCGAACAGCGCCGCAAGCAGCAGCAACAGGGCAAGCAGGCCGGACCTACGCTGGATCTGGTCGAACTCAAAGACAAGAGCATTCTGGATCTGAATACGATCGCGAAGGAAATGGGCGTCCTCAACGCCGCAGGCCTTCGCAAGCAGGAACTGATCTTTAAGATCCTGCAGACGCAGGCCGAAAAGAGCGGGCTCATTTTCTCAGAAGGTGTTCTGGAATGCCTGCCGGATGGCTTCGGCTTCCTGCGCGCACCTGAGTACAACTATCTCCCGGGCCCTGATGACGTTTACGTTTCGCCCTCGCAGATCCGCCGTTTCGATCTCCGTACCGGCGACACCGTCTCAGGGCAGATTCGTCCGCCGAAGGAAGGAGAACGTTACTTTGCGCTGATCAAGGTTGACGCAATCAACTTCGAGCCGCCAGAAGAAGCGCGCAACAAGATCTTCTTCGATAATCTTACGCCGCTCTATCCGGATCGCCGTCTGAAACTCGAAACCGTCCGCGATAACTTCTCCGGGCGCGTCATGGATCTGGTGACACCGATCGGCAAGGGGCAGCGCGGTCTGATTGTCGCTCCGCCACGTACCGGCAAGACCATGTTGCTGCAGAACATCGCCAACTCGGTCACCACCAATCACCCGGAAGTTTCGCTCATTGTTCTGCTGATCGACGAACGCCCGGAAGAAGTGACCGACATGCAGCGCTCCGTGCGCGGCGAAGTCATTTCTTCTACGTTCGACGAACCTGCGACTCGCCACGTGCAAGTTGCGGAAATGGTCATCGAAAAGGCCAAGCGCCTGGTGGAGCACAAGAAAGACGTCGTGATTCTGCTCGATTCCATCACGCGTCTTGCCCGCGCGTACAACACGATCGTGCCGCCTTCGGGCAAGGTACTTTCAGGTGGTGTGGATTCCAACGCCCTGCAGCGGCCGAAACGGTTCTTTGGCGCG
>CAIKAS010000182.1 GCA_903825445.1 uncultured Acidobacteriia bacterium | reverse complement strand
GGATAAATCGTCGCAGGCGCAGTTGAATCGCGGTAAGCGCCTGGTGGAAATTCTGAAGCAGCCCCAGTACAAGCCGCTGCCGGTGGAAAAACAGGTTGCCATCATTTTTGCGGCCACCAAGGGACTTCTCGACGATATTGCCGTGGAAGACTGCCGCGCGTTTGAAACCGAACTGTACAAGTTCCTCGAGAACGCCAAGCCGGGGATTCTCACCGGTATCCGCGAAAAGAAGGTTCTCGACGACGCTCTGCAAGCCGATCTCAGAGCCGCCATCACCGAACTCAAGGGCCGCTTCGTTAAGGGAGTGCGCGGTTAATACTTACCCATGCCGAGTCTGATTGATTTCCGGCGGCGCATCCGCTCCGTAAAGAACACGCAGCAGATCACCAAGGCCATGAAAATGGTCTCGGCCGCGAAACTACGCCGCGCGCAGGAACGCGTGATCGCGGCCCGGCCTTACGCTTCGCAGATGCGCGAGATGCTGGCCAATCTGACGCATGCCGCGCAATCGGACGATAACGCGTTCGCAAGTTCCTGGCTCGCAGTGCGCGAACCGAAGAACATCGATCTCATCCTGGTCACCAGCGACAAGGGCCTCGCCGGAGCGTTCAATTCCAATCTGATCAAAGCTTCGCAGCGCTTCATCGAAGAGCATCCGGACGCCAAGGTTTCCCTGACGCTCGTCGGGCGCAAGGGACGTGATTTTTATAAGCGCCGTTCCGCGGACATTATCGGTGAATACGTCAACATCCTGGCGAAGCCAACTTATGCCGATGCCGCGACCGTCGCCAAAGACGTCATACGTCGCTACCGCGATGGCGAAACAGATGCCGTTTACGTCATCAACAACGATTTTAAGAGCGTGATGACACAGACGCTGTCGGTGATGCAGTTGCTTCCTGTGAATCTGGCCACGGTCGCAGGCGCGCCGACTACGGTCAGCGACTATATTTACGAACAGTCTCCTCTCGATATGCTGGAACGGCTGATGCCGCGCTACGTCGAGGTCGCAATTTTCCGCTCCATGCTGGAAACCGGCGCGGCCGAACACGCCGCCCGAATGACGGCCATGGATAAAGCATCCTCCAACGCAAAAGACGTGATTGAAGCGCTGACGCTCTACATGAACCGAGTACGCCAGGCAGCGATCACCAAGGAAATTATTGAAGTCGTCAGCGGCGCGGCCGCTGCGGGTTAACAAGAAATAAACCGGCGCTGCCGCTGCGAGCTCGAAAAGACAGTTAAAAGGAATTTTATGGCAACTACAGATACAAACGTGGACGTGGTCGGTACCGTCGTCCAGATCGCCGGACCGGCCATCGACTGCCAGTTCCCCGAAGGGCAGATCCCCGAAGTACGCACCGCCATTCGCATCGTCAGCGAAGGCTTCGACGTTCCGGAACCCATCGATATCATCTGCGAGACCCAGCAGCACATCGGAGAAGGCCGCATCCGCACCATCGCGATGCAGCCCACCGAAGGTCTGGTTCGCGGCATGAAAGCCATCAGCCTTGGCGGCCCGATCACGGTGCCGGTCGGTCGTGAGACCCTCGGCCGCGTGCTGAACGTCCTCGGCCAGCCCGTCGATCAGATGGGCCCGGTCAACGCCACCACTTTCTATCCGATTCATCGGCCCGCGCCGTCCTTCGAAGACCAGTCCACGCGCCTCGAAATGTTTGAGACCGGCATCAAGGTCATCGATCTTCTTGAGCCTTATTTGCGCGGTGGCAAGATCGGCCTGTTCGGCGGCGCCGGCGTCGGCAAAACCGTCATCATCATGGAGCTGATCAATAACATCGCCATGAAGCACGGCGGCGTTTCGGTGTTCGCGGGCGTCGGCGAGCGCACCCGTGAAGGCAACGATCTCTGGCTCGAAATGCAGGAAGGCGGCGTGATCGATCCGAAGGACTACACCAAGTCAAAAGTCGCGCTTGTCTACGGCCAGATGACAGAGCCGCCAGGCGCGCGTCTGCGTGTCGGTCTCACCGGTCTCACCGTCGCCGAATATTTCCGCGATCAGGAAGGCCAGGACGTTCTGCTCTTCGTCGACAATATTTTCCGCTTCACACAGGCTGGCTCGGAAGTTTCCGCTCTGCTCGGCCGTATGCCCAGCGCCGTCGGTTACCAGCCCAACCTAGCCACTGAAATGGGTGAACTGCAGGAACGCATCACGTCGACCAAGAAGGGTTCTATCACCTCCGTGCAGGCCATTTACGTGCCTGCCGACGACTACACCGATCCCGCGCCCGCAGCCGCGTTTGCTCACCTCGACGCGACCACGAATCTTTCGCGCTCTATTGCCGAACTTGGCATTTACCCCGCCGTGGATCCGCTGGCCTCCAGCTCGCGCATTCTGGATCCGCGCATCATCGGCGACGATCATTACAACACCGCGCAAGCCGTCAAAGGCGTGCTGCAGCGCTATAAGGATCTCCAGGACATCATCGCCATTCTGGGCGTTGACGAACTGGGTGAAGAAGACAAGCTGATCGTCTCCCGCGCCCGCAAGATCCAGCGCTTCCTTTCGCAGCCGTTCCACGTGGCCGAACAGTTCACGGGCATTCCGGGCAAGTACGTCAAACTGGCCGACTCCATCAAGGGCTTCCAGGAAATCGTGGATGGCAAGTACGACGATATTTCCGAACAGGCTTTCTACATGGTTGGCACGATCGAAGAAGTGATCGAGAAGTCCCGCCAGATGAAGGCGGCATAACCGGACGCCATGGCAGACACGTTGTTGTTCCAGTTGGTCAGCCCCGAACGCCTGCTGGTGGAAACGCAGGTGACGGAGGTGCAGGTTCCGGCGCGCGAAGGATATATTGGCGTGCTGCCGGGCCATGCGCCGCTGCTTTCGGAGCTGAAGGCTGGCGGAGTGCTTTCCTATATCGCCAACGGCGTGCAGAAAGTGGTAGCCGTGTACGGTGGGTTCGTGGAAGTGCTGCCGGATCGAGTGCGCGTGCTGGCCGACTCTGCGGAGAATAAGGAAGAGATCGATCTTACCGCTGCACAGGCTGCTTTGAAGCAGGCTGCGCAGGTTCCGGATGGCGGTGATCCGGCTGTGGCGTTGGAGCAGGTCATGCGAGCTCAGGCTCGTGTCGACGCCGCGACTAAGGCTTAAGCGCGCATCGGCCCGAAGGGCCGAACGGATGTGGTGCCGCCGCTACTGGAAACCGTTTCAAAGGTCAATTCTCGCTGGGAACCTTGTCAGCCTGATCCACTACGAATACCTCGATATCGCCCTTTGTCTTTTTCAGTTGGAGGCCGAGTTGCTGGATTGCATAGAGTAAACTCACCCCAAACTCCGGTTCGGATTCGGCTTCCGGCAGCACTCCGGCCATTTGACCGTTAGGATCCATCAAGAATCCCAAGGAATAGTCGTACCGATCCCCTAGTCCAGTTGCATCTCTGACGGGATGCCCCAAGTAATCGGTCAGCAGGCTCGCCAAATCCGCGGTGGAATCCCCCTTCCGCGTGACTAGCACCCGAGTGCGCCGGGGAGGACCCCCTGCAGGCTGTCTCCACGCGAGCGGGGGCTTCGCAGGTGTAGGCTCCGCCGCTTTCGATAACCTAGGGCCTCCTTTTGCCACAGTTAGATCGTATGTGGTCATACTTTGCTTCTCGGAATGAATTCGGAGGCCGAATCGCTCGGCCAGCAACGCTTGAAGCATCACACCGAATTGTGGCCTATCGGTGCTGGGCGGAATCTTCGCAATGATTTCGTAGCCAGCAGTCTCCATCCATGCGGGTGCTTTCAACTGAAATGGACGCAAATCATACGCCATCATTACGAGAAGAGAGAGGCTGAAGCTTTGACACCTCAATATGCTTGGATCGTCAGTGCCGGGCCCGCCCGTGCAGCGCATCCCACGTACCTCGGGTCCCGCAGGTTTCACCGATGCGGCTTCAAAATGGGCCGTCTGGCACCAAGCAAGCACGCCGGAGAGAACGAAGCCGCTGCATATTCTTGTCGTCGTCTTTCGGATTGAGGCTGGGCTATGAGCAAGCATAATGCTCTTACTGTACTACATCCTAATTAAATAGTACTATCGTCTTTCTCCCACTCTCCCGGTTACCCAGCAAGCGCTCGGTACCCGGCTGGGAGCCGCTTCCGAAAGGCGCCTACAGGATCCGCCTTGGCGGGTTATTCGAGGCATTGGAAACCAGCTTCGCCATGTACATGAGCGGATCGACCTGGAGAGTATTTGGGGCTGCGCTGACTGGCGATCTGCCGCCGCTCAAAGCTGCCGGCGTTGCGCATTTAGCACTGTATGGTTCTTATGCGCGCGGAACGGCAGTCAATGGCCAGCCCGATGTTGATTTTATCGCCGAATTTGACCGTTCTAAGAAGCTATCTTTGGTTGGTCGTGTCCACCTCGAGAATCGCCTGACGGACATCCTCGGTGTCAGGGCTGATTTGGCGAATCGGACCATGCTGCGTCCCGAGGTTCTCGAAAGAGCACAGCGCGAGTCAGTCCTTGTCTTTTAAGGCTCCGCCGGAGCACCGCGTTGTTGACGTGAACTGCCTGCCCTATATGCTCGTGAACTCCCGGAGACGTTGGAGCACCACGCGAACTCGTGCCTCGCTTGTTGGATCGGGTCGGAGGTGCCCCGGTAACGGGTCCAGAAACTGTGCCGATGCAAGTAGTCCGCCGATTTCGCTTCGCACGAATTCGCGTAATGCTGCGTTCTCTCCGCGAACTTCTGTCGCGAGCATCTCGCGTCCGTCGACGACATTAAGGAAATCTTCGAGATCGTGGCTGAAGAAGTCGCCATTGCCTCGTCCCTTAAACGCCTCCGGGGGCAACGTTCCACCGAAATTGCTCTCGTCCGGAGTCCATTCGAGATCGAAATCGTAGCGGCCCGCAAGTTGGGTATTGTCTACGACCGGCCGGTCGAGAATCGCCCGTTGCAGCACCGAGGCAAACTGCTGAATGGTGATGTTGTGTGCCGGAAGAAGGGCATGATCGATGCCTCCGCTTGCCGCCGGGTACAACGTGGCGTCACGTTATACGGTTCGTCGGGCGGGGCGCTGGTGGGTTTGAGCTTAGCCGTTCTTCTCCGGCCGGGGAAACAGGCCGTGATCGCAGCGGTAATCGACCAGATTCATCAGCCCTCCGGTTAGGAACATACGCGACATTGACCAGGAATCTGGCGGTGATATTACGGCCCACAAAACGACCGCCCGGTAGCGTGTCGGCGACGAATTTCTGATTATCCGGCTGCGATGGCCGGATTGATGCGACATCAAATGCCACCGCGCCCTGGGCCGCGAGCGACTGGCAGCCAACGATTACGAAAAGAATCGCTCCGGCGCACTTCATGCCAAGAGGTTATCATTTTTCGGGTGTTGCTGATGGCCGGTCGCTACTTCGACCAGCGCCACACAATTCCGCCGCCGATCTCAAAGCTAAACAGTCCGCCCGACGTTGGCACGCCGTAATTCGGGCTGCCTGAATAGAAGCCCCTGACGTCGCCGCGAATCACGTATCTTTTACCAGCTTTGATATCCACGCCGCCGCCGAAATCCACCACGCCTGTGGCATTGCCGCCGCCGTCTTTTCCAGCGCCGGCACCCGTCTGTCCGCCGGAAACGCTGGTGCTCCTCGCGTCAAAAAGCGCCACGCCGCCGCCTGCTGAAACCCATGGCGAAACCACTTCTTTCGGCGTAAACTGCAGCCTTACGCCGGGCGTAAGGTAAAAGCTTCGGATCTCGTTCGTCGCCGCTGCGGGTGATCCCGAGAGATGCCGGAACGGATTCATCAAACCGTCGGCCTCCCAGTACACATTGGCCCAGTTCAGTGTCTTCAGCTTTTGGGCGAAATCAGCCTCAATTGCGAGGCCCGAACCCAGACTCAGCGGACCACCCGCCGGATTCGGACTGGTGCCGCTCAGAGAGCCAATAGTAACGGAAAACTCCTGCTGCTCATCGATGCCGGACGAGGCGGAAGCCGGGGCTGAAGCTGTCTGTGCCGGGAGCATACAAGCGGCGATTAGCAAAAGGGCAGGCGCCGCGGAAAACGTAGAAAGTCTCATAAGGGTGAATTTAGAACAAATCTGTAAACTTCTATCCTGGCACAGGGGTCCCAAACGTCCCCGGATCACTCGTTCGGTTACATACATTGGGGATAATCAAACTACGTGCCTCGTACTGTCCATTCTGTCTGCGCGCTCGATTGTCCGGACGCCTGCTCACTTCTGATCGATATCGACGAACACGGCCGCGGCAGTCGTCTGCGGGGCAATCCGGCGCATCCTGTCACCCGCGGATTCCTCTGCGGCAAAGTCGCCCGCTATCTGGAACACGAGTATTCGTCCGCGCGCCTGCTCCACCCGCTTCGCCGCACCGGCACGAAAGGCGAGGGGTGTTTTGCCCGCATCTCCTGGGATGAAGCGCTCGGTGAAATTGCGGCCCGTCTGCAGGCCACCTCGGTCGAATACGGTTCCGAATCCATCCTTCCGTACAGCTACGCCGGAACCTGCGGGCTGCTCAACTACGGCGGCATGAGCAACCGTTTTTTTCATCGGCTGGGAGCGTCGCGCCTGGACCGCACCATCTGTTCCACCACCGGCATGGCGGGTATGAACGACGCACTCGGCCATCGCTACTCCGTCGAACCCGAGCAATTTCGCCACGCGAAGCTCATCATCGCCTGGGGCGCCAATATCATGGGCACGAATGTCCACCTGTGGCCGTTCATCGTGGAAGCCCGCCGCAACGGTGCGAAGTTCTACACAATCGATCCCAATCAGAACCGCACCGGCAAGCTCTCCGACCGCCACTACGCCATTCAGCCCGGCACCGACGCCGCTCTCGCCCTTGCCATGATGCACGTCATCACGTGCGACGGGCTGGAAGATCGTGATTACATCGAGCGGCATACCCTGGGTTTCAGCGAACTCAAGGAACGCGTCCGCGACTGGACGCCGGATCGCGCCGCGCAATTGACAGGTATTCCCGCAAAGGATATTGTCGATCTCGCCCGCGAATACGCCACCACGCGCCCCGCCGCTATCCGCTTGAACTATGGCGTGCAGCGTTCGGAACGTGGCGCGATGTCCGTCCGCACAATTGCCCTTTTGCCCGCGTTGACCGGCGCGTGGCGCGATCCCGGCGGCGGCGTTCAGCTGTCGACGTCTTACGCTTTTCAGTTGAACCGCAGCGCCATAGAAATGCCGGAACTGCAACGGAGTTCGCCTCTCGGGCGCGAAGCCCGGATGGTGAACATGTCCCGGTTGGGTGAGGCCCTCAACACGGTGAATGACCCGCCCGTCAAAGCCCTGGTCGTCTACAATTCCAACCCCGCCGCCATCGCACCCGACCAAAACGCCATCCGTCAGGGTCTGCGCCGCGACGACCTCTTCACTGTCGTCCTCGAGCAGGTCCTTACCGACACTGCCGATTTTGCCGATATCGTACTTCCCGCCACCACGTTTCTGGAACACACAGATATCTACACCGCCTACGGCCACTACTACCTGCAACTGGCGCGCCCCGTCCTCACTCCCGCCGGCGAAGCCCGCTCGAATCAGGACGTATTCCGCCTGCTAGCCGCGCGTATGGGCTTCACCGAGCCCTGCTTCCAGGACACCGATGACGACATGATTCGCGCCGCCCTGGCCACCACGCATCCTCACCTGCGCGGCATCACGCTTGATGCTCTCGAACAACACCATTTCATGCGGCTCAATATTCCGGATCCCTTCCTTCCTTTCGCTGAAGGTGGTTTCGGCACGCCCTCCGGCAAATGTGAGTTCCGCGCCGAAACTCTGGACTACACGCCGCCAGTCGAATCCCGCAACGGCGATGCATCTCTTGCCGCCCGCTTCCCCCTCGAACTCATCTCTCCCAAGGCCGACGATAATATGAATTCGACCATGGCCTCTCGTCCGGAAAACGACGCCCACAATGGCTGCCTCACTCTGCACCCGGCCGACGCCACCGCCCGCGCTATCACCACCGGGGACACTGTCCGCGTCTTCAACCAGCGCGGTGAATGCACCCTCAAGGCCGTCGTCGACGAGACCGTCGCACGTGGTGTCGTTTGCGCTCGTTCCACGCGGTGGCCAAAGCTGGCTAGTGATGGCAATAGCGTCAATTTTTTGACATCCCAGCGGCTCACTGACAAAGGCGGGGGTCCGGCGTTCTATAGTTGTTTAGTTCAGGCAGAAAAAATTCTATGACTTCACCGCTGATCATCCGATCCACCAGTTCCCGTTTCTTCTCGCGCGCCATTCCGTTCGCGCTGCTGATTCCCGCACTCCTGCTGACCGCCGGTTGCCGAGGCAAGAATACGCCTGCCGTCGAAAATGACGAAGGCGAGCCCGCTGCAAAGGCCGTGCTGGTTTCAGCCCTGAAGATGAGCGATCCCGGCGCGCCCGCCCAGCTCACCAAGGGTTTCTACGCTGTGGAAGATCACGCGTGGCGCTGGACGCAGGGCAATTTTTCGGTGCTTCTGAAGACCCCTCCCGGCGCGGCTCAGCGCGGTGCGACTCTGACGCTGACCCTGACTGTAGCGGAGTCGAGTCTTAAACAACTCCATTCCCAGACCCTTGAAGCCTCCATCGGTGGCAAATCCCTGAAGTCGGAAAAATACGTCGATCCCGGCGTTCACACCTTCACCGCCGATATCCCGGCTACCGCGCTGACCGGCGATGCCGTGAACATCGATTTCTCGCTCGATAACGCCGTGCCCCCGGGCACTACCGACCGCCGCGAACTCGGCATCATCGCCAACGCGATCTCTATCGAAGCTAACTGATGTCGGAGCCGTCTCCCTCCGCCAGTCCTGCACTGCGTCGCGCCACAGCAGTCGCCATTTGGCTTCTGCCCGTCCTGTTCTTCTTTTGGCTGTACCGGAACGCCCTCCACTCCTGGTTCTGGTCGGATGATTTCGCCTGGCTCACTCTGCTCCACAGCGCCGAAGTTCGCCATGATTTCCTCCACGAAATGTTCTCGCCCATGGCGCAGGGCACCATTCGTCCATGGAGCGAGCGCGGTTTCTTCATGGCCTTGCAGGGGTTGTTCGGGCTCGATAGCCGGCCTTTTCGAATCGTCGTCTTCCTCACCGCAAGCGCGGACCTGCTCCTCATCACGTGGATCACCCGCCGCGCCACTGCATCGAAACTCGCCGGCTTCGTCGCCCCCGTTCTCTGGACCGCTAACACCGCGCTGGTCCTCTCCGTCACGTGGAACTCTGCCTACAACGAGGTCATGTGTCCGCTCTTCCTTCTTGCGGCGCTTGCGCTCTTCATCCGCTACGTCGAAACCGGACGCAAGATGTTTTGGTGGTGCCAGCTTGCCGCCTTTGTTTTCGGCTTTGGCGCGCTGGAGATCAATATTGTCTATCCGGCCATCGCGGCCGGGTGGGTGTTATTCGTGGCTGCACCGCCTTCCCCAAACCAAACCGGTCACGCCCGACAGTCGCTTCTGCGAAGTCTTCTGCCCCTTGTCGCCATTTCCGTCGCATACTTCCTCCTCCACACTTTGGTCGCACCATTGCAGAAATCGGGCCCCTATGCCCTGCGCTTTGACGCGTCCATCCTGAAGACCTTCGCCCTTTACTGCAAATGGACCCTTGTTCCCGAACCGATGGCGCGCTTCGGCGCACACCGCCGTTTCGCCCCCACCTTGGTCCTGCTCACCGGCGCTATCGCCGTTGCCGGGTTCATTGTGACGGAATTTCGTCAGCGTCGTTACGCCATTGGTTTTTTTCTGACATGGTTTATCGCTACTCTCGCTCCGGTGCTCCCCCTCGCCAACCACCGCACGGACTACTACCTCACCATCCCCGCCATCGGAATCGCCATGCTCGGTGGTGCCGCCGCAGGGCATTGCTGCCGTTCCATGACTCTCGCCTCACTGCGGGCGTTCCTGCAGTCCGCCGTCGTCGCTATCCCCATCGCTGTCTATCTGTGGGCCATGATTCCGGTTACCCGCGCCGTGACTGACTGGTGGCTCATTAAGTCTCTGGCCGTACGCACCCTTGTCCTGGGCGCTCGCTCTGCCAGCCAGACCCACCCAGGCAAAGCCATCGTCCTTGATGCGGTCACGACCGATCTGTTCAACTTCTCGCTCGCCCACTCGGCCTTTCGCGCTGCTGGCTTGGATGACGTCTATCTCACTCCAGAATCAGGACTTAGCATAATTCCAGCCAGTCCGGAAATCAGCCTCGATGACTTCGTACTGGACCCCAACCTGCTCCGGCATGCCGTGACCCACGATGACGTTGTGGTATATTCATTGGAAAGTGATCACCTCCGGAACATAACGGAGGGATACACGCGGCGCCTCCTGGGCCGCACGGTTGATCAGTCGCAGGCGGATCTGTTGCCGACCCGGCTCGATGTCGGCAATACTCTCTACTCCTGGCTCTTGGGTCCCACGTGGTTGCCTCCCGAATCCGGCGTCCGTTGGATGCCCGGCAGCGCAACGTTTCGCATCGGTGTCCCGGCAGCGGGAGGGAGAAGGCTCGAACTTACCGGTCACTGCCCTGAGTCGCAACTTTTGGTCGCACCCAGGCATCTGATCATTCTGGCCGATGGTGATGTAGTCGGAGATACGCGAATTTACGATCCGGAAAGCAGTTTCCACCGTCTATTTCCTATGCCGGATGTTTTTGCCGGCAAATCTGCGGTCGAGTTGGAAATCCGAGTGGATCCCGTGGAACGTAAGGATGATCAGGACTACGGATTGATTTTTGGGAAAATTGCAGTTTTGCCCTAAATATCTGTAACAAAGTGTCCGATCAGTAACACCGAGACATGGACATTAGTTTCGGGTTGGTATAGGATGTAAGCCCGGGTAGCAACCGGGTGGGGTTTGGCAGGGGAATTGCTCAGATAGTGCAGTCTCTTGGGTTCTAAAGCAGTAAGCAGTAGATTGGTACGGCGCGGCGATGGATTGTGAAAAATAATCCGTACCGCACGGGTGAGTAATATTTAAGCTTTCGGTACTCATATTATTTTGAAACTTTGCAGGCAGATATTCGTCTTAATCTCAGACGACGCGAAAGAGGCCTCAGTAGTAGTTGGTGGTAGCAGGAAGATGAGGAATTTGAAATGACCAAGACTGATTTGGAAAAATTCAGGAACATACTGGATACGAAGCGCTCGGAACTCTCCGGCTCGCTCCGTAACCGTGACGAAATTGTGATCGAGAAGGCGCCCGACGCTCTCGATGAAGTGCAGTTGGCGGGTGAACGTGAACTCGCGATCCGCAATCTGGACCGTGACTCTAACATGTTGCGCCAGATCCGCCGCGCACTGGGCCGCATTGCCGATGGTTCCTACGGCGTGTGCCTGCATTGCGATGAAGATATTTCGCCGAAGCGCATCGCTGCGGTGCCGTGGGCAGCGTATTGCATCAAGTGTCAGGAGCAGGTGGATCGCCACGAAATCGAAGTCGACGACAACGCCGACCTGTTTGCCAGCGCCGCTTAATTAACGCGGACTCTACCGATTTCGAGACAGCATCGCGACGACTTTCCGGGCGGACCCCACAAGGTCCGCCCGAAGTGTTTTTAGACCACTGTTCCGATATACGACAGCATTCGTCCTGCCTGTTCCTTTTCGCGCCGGAACGAGAAGAATCGCTCCGGACGGCAAAAAGTACACTCACCGGATATCCAGATTTTCCCGACTCCCGCCTCGCGCAACTGAATCTCGTTGATTTTCGGCAGATCGACCGCGGTGTGCTCTCCCCAACCGCTCGGCGGTGCGTCCATCCACGCCTGAAACTGCCGCGCCACATCGGCGCCAACTTCGTAGCAACATGACCCGATCGATGGCCCGATTGCCACATGCAGATCCGCGGCCCGGCTCCCAAGAGCTTCCAGCCGCCCCACCGTCGCACCGATTATGTTCGCGGCCGTACCGCGCCAGCCGGCATGCGCACAGGCAACTGTCCGGTTCACGGTGTCGGCCAGTAGAATCGGAACGCAGTCGGCCGTACGTACCCCAATTGTCACGCCGGATTCCGTCGAAATAATGGCATCCCCTTCGCCAATCTGCTCCCCCCGTCGCCCGCATGCGTCCAGGACGATGGCCGAATGCACCTGGCGAACCGTCGTCAAATCCGGCGGAATCGCTGAATCGCGCAGTCCAAATCCATGCGTAAGCCAAACAAAATCGAGATTGGGTGAAATAATCACGTTGTCGATGAGTGAAAGAACCCATTCTATGGCACGCTGTTTAAAAATCCAGGGGCTATAGTAATTGGAGATGCCCACCGTCGGCGAAGAAGCCAGCCAACCGCCTCCATCGCCTGCCATCCCCCGCTACTTCAACTGGGCGCTGTTGGCGACCATCCTGCTTTCCCTGATTCCCCGCCTCATATTGGCCGTCAGTCAATACGTCGAGTATGACGGCTACTGGCATGTCTG
>CAIKAS010000181.1 GCA_903825445.1 uncultured Acidobacteriia bacterium | reverse complement strand
TTCCCTACACGACGCTCTTCGATCTCCATCGATGAAGATACTTCTTCAGATGAAGATGCCTGTTCGGCTGCACCCTGTGATACTTGCTGCGAATTGGAACTCATCTGTTGACTTGCATCTGCAATATTTTCGGCTGATGCCTGTACCTGTGTTATGATCTCTGTTATTGATTTAATCATAATCATCAAAGCTTTTATCAATTCGTCATCGTCTGAACGCATCTTAAGCTCTACATCAAGATTTCCTGTTGCTATTAATTTTGCATTTTCTGTAATTTCATTAAGAGCTTTAACCAACATGTTCAAATTATTTTTGATAAGATTATACTGTCCTTTATATTCATCAGTTATTACAGGTGGCATATCGCCTTTACTTATTCTATCAACGTAATCGGATGTTACCATTAATGGATTTACAATATTTGTTATTGTATCATTTACACCTTGCGCTAAAATTTTCCAACCTCCCATAAATTGATCGGCATCGGCTCGCTTGTCTAATTGTCCATCGGCTGCGGCTTTTATTAATACATTTAATTCTTTTTCAAATTTCTTTAAATTTATTCTCAAGGCTTCAATAGTGTCATTAATAAAGGCTTTCTTACCAGGGAATTTTTCAAGATCTGCATCAAAATTACCTCTTCCAAATTCAGCTACGCATGCCATTGCTTTTTTCTTAACCACAATGTGACCGGCGACCATTCCATTGACCGCTTTGGCCAGTGCCGAAAAACTGCCAAGGAACTGGTCGGGCGGAATCGTAACATCGATGTCGCCCTTGTCATGCTCTTCCGACATATGAGTCATGGAGGCGATGAAACCGTTGAGTTGCGTCGCGAGCCCCTGCTTGATCTTGCCTACCTGCTCGGCGCGATCTCCAGGCCCGCAGACATCGTCGAAGCGAACTCCGGCGGCGGCGAGCACGCCTTCGAGAGTATTGAGTATGAACGCATCGCCAATCGCCTGCAGGTCGAGATTGAACACCCGGCCCACTGCCGTTTCGATTTGCCGAACCTTGTCCTCGTCCTCAATATCGCGCCGCAGGAACTGCGACAGGACGCGCTGATATTCGGTATAGGATCCAACGTACCACTTAAAGGGCAAATTGATTCGATCGTGTAATGCGCCAACCTGCAATCTTTTCTCGAAATAACGGATATCCCAATTAATGGAGGCTCCGGCGAAAACTTCAGTGATATACCCGGACTGGGCGGCTTCAAGGTGTTGACGCAGGGTGGCAACCGGTATGCCTTTTTCGCTGGCTATGCTTTCAAAGAACTGTCGTGTTGCACCGAACTGGAACTGCCAGTCATAGAATTCGCGTGCAATGTCCGCCGCATTCTCCTGTGCCCAGCCAGCCATCCCGGCCAGCAGGTCACGCTCCTCTTCTCCGAGCCTGATGAATTGGCGGCGCACAGCGAGATTCTGATCGTCCATCCCAAAACGTCGTGCAAGCGAATCCGCAGCACCGTGCTGTGGCCAGTTTACGTGGACGGCAGCAGGGCGAGCGGTTCTTGTTTCCGCCCTTGACTGACCCCTGAATTCTTCGGACCGATCGGCCACTGCGGTAGCCCCGCCTTGTGAGTGACGGTCCGAAATCGCGGAACTATTGCTCTTCCTGCTGGTCTTGCTGATCATATTCTTTCTCTCCTGGTATTTGTTGCTCGTAACTGTTGGTCGACGTGGAATGTGCTGCCACTGGTCTGATGACACGTCAGGCAGACCAATCCGCCGGTGCTTCCGGAAAATGCGCCGGCCGCGTTCCATGCGATGCCGCCGGCAAATAGCCCCAAGAACAAAAAGGGGAGCCAGGCGGTGCGAATCGCCCTTCCCCCACCCGTGGGTCCGGGCGCGGAACTCATATGAGGCTCATACCGGGAGTGGCGCTCGCGGATGACCCTGCCAGGAAATCCACCGTTCGCTCAGCATCGAGAACCAGCAACAGGCGCTCTTTCAGTTTGTAAACGCCCCGTATGATTTCACGGGCCGCAGGGTCAAGACTTTCCGGTGCGCGTTCCCACGTGGCTTGTTCGACGTCCAGCACATCTCCGATCTCGTCAACCAGCAGACTTACGGCGCCGTCCTCGGTGCGAACCACCATGTTCATGGGCGTCATGTCACCGGCACGCGGAGGCAAGCCCAGCCGCCGTCTCATATCGATAGCGGTGACGATCTGCCCGCGAAGGTTGATCAGCCCCTCAATGACGCGGGGAGCGCGCGGCACGCGAGTCATCTGCTGGGAACGTAGAACTTCCTGAACGCAGAGAACGTCGACACCGAAAAACAGGTCCGCGACAAAGAATGTGGAAAATTGCCCACTCGTTGGCTGATGCTCGTTCTGCAATAACTCGTGTGCGGCCATTGAAATTTGATTTCTCATTCGTCTTATGTCCTCTATTCCTGGATTGAACGGTCACGCCGATACTCGGCAAGAAACAACTACGCTCCAGCAGGTGCAAACTGCGCTTGTAGCGGCGCAAGCGCGGTTGCCAGACGTTCCAGCGACTCCAGCATGCCTTCCCTGTCGAACTTGGACTGACACGTTCCAAAACCTGCCGTTGCAATGTCATCCGGCCGTGAGTTACCCGACGGATCTGCCAGCGCGAGCAAAGGGATTGACAACCACTCTGGCCGGTTGCGCATCGCATTCGCGAGAGCCTGCGCGCCCTCCGATGGCAAATCGAGCGCAGCAATTACAACGTCGACCGACTGCTGCTCCAGAGACCGAATCGCATCTTCCTGGCTTCCGGCCTCCAGCACACGGTAACCCGCCATGTCCAGACCGCTTCGGATCAGCCCGCGCGAAAACGCAGAGGCTTCGACCAGCAGAACCCTTTTGCCTGTAGCAGGACCACCTGTGCGCTGTGACCAATTATCCGCCGAAGAATTGATGACGTAATTCAGATCCACAAAATCAGTCACACGATTGCCCACCACGGCGGAACCGAGTAGCCCGAGGCGGTTTGATTTTTGCCGCACCTCGACGATCTCTTCCGCCACGTCCATAATCTGATCGACCACGATGCCGACACTTCGGTCGCCATCATTAAAGACGACCACCTGAACTGGATCGGAAATCTGGCCAGCAATCGGCCCGATACCTTCCAAGACCCGGCTCAGGGATATCAGCGGCAGGATTCGGTTCCGGTATTGAACGACCTCTCCGCCACTGGCTCGCTCGATCGCCGACTGCGGAAACTCCTCCAGTCGGGCAACCAGGGAGAGTGGTACCGCTAGCCGCTGGAACGAGCCCGCCCGAAATAACAACAGGCGTTGTTGCTCGAGTGCGGGCTGGGATCTCTGTTCAGCGGATGTGCGCGCCTGTTCGCGGGACTCCGCCATCACGCCCGAACGCTGCCCGATACCCAGAACATCGAGTATCAGCGCCACTCGCCCATCCCCCATAATGGTGGCTCCGGCGTACTCAGCGATGCCCTTCAGTTGCTTCCCGAGGGGCTTGACAACGATTTCCTGCGTGTCGTTGATGCCGTCGACGACCAGTCCAAACTGGCGGTCTTCAGCCTGTAACACCACCATGTTGATTGCGTCTGCGGACTCGGATTGAGGCAGGCCGAGCACTTTGTTGAGATACGCGATGGGGAGAAGGCTGCCTCGTCGCCGATACACCGGAGTCCCATGAACATGCTCAATGCGCTTGCCCTCAGAGTTCTTTCCTGCGGCGTCTCCCTCCAGCCTGATCAGTTCGAGCAGGCTTACCTGGGGAATTACGAAACGCTCCCCGCCGCTAGAGACCACCAGCCCGGGAATGATAGCCAGTGTCAGGGGAATCTTGATCTTGACGGTAGTTCCTTCGCCTCGACGGCTGGAGATATCCACCACGCCGCCAATTTTCTCGATGTGAGACTTGACGACGTCCATTCCAACGCCGCGCCCCGAGAGATTCGTCACTTCCTGAACCGTGGAGAATCCGGGCGCGAATACCAGATTCAATGCTTCGCGATCACTTAGTTTTTCCGCTTGCCCCAGCCGCAACAGGCCTTTTTCGACGGCCTTTTGCCGAACCCGTACTACGTCAATTCCGCCGCCATCGTCTGCGATCTCGATATTGACCTGGCCACCTTCGTGATAGGCGCGCAGGCTGAGCCTTCCCTGAGCCGCCTTTCCTGCCCGCACCCGGGTTTCGGGCAGTTCAATGCCATGGTCGCAGGAATTCCGAACCAGGTGGACGAGAGGATCTTTGATCGCCTCAATGATTGTTCGGTCCAGCTCTGTTTCTGCACCATCCATGTCCAGGCGAACCTGCTTCCCGAGAGCCAGGGCGATATCGCGCACCACCCTGGGCAGTTTGTTCCAAACCATGCCGATGGGTTGCATGCGCGTCTTCATGACACCCTCTTGCAATTCGCTAGTGATCAGGTTGAGACGCTGCGATGTTGCGTTGAGAGCCGCATCTTCCCGTTCGGCATTGAACTGCAGGATCTGGTTGCGGGTTAAGACCAGTTCCCCCACAAGGTCCATCAGCTTATCGAGCAAACCGACTCCAACCCTGATATTGGCGTCGGCTACGGCGGAAGGCCGTGTGCCGTCGTCTTCTGACTTACTTTCAGGTTTGGTTCCCGATCTGAGGTCAGGGGCGGTCGGGGCTTCGGATGGATGGCTCGGAGATGGCGAAGGGCCGGACCGCTCACCGACGGAGGACGTTGAGACTGGTGGTGGAGTATCGACTGGCATGTTTCCAGAAGAACCCGCATCGGGGATGTGGATCGCTCGCGCCGCCGTCTGGTCTTCCGCCCTATTGTCACCGCCATTGGCTGCCGCCAACTGTGCAGCATTTCGTAAGCGGTCCGTCAGGTCTTTGAATGCGTCGGGGCCTTCTTCGCCTGTCGCCTCAATGGACGCCAGTACGGTCCGGGTAGCATCGACTGTCTCGAGTATGAGGGAGACCAGGGCGGGCGTGAGATCCCGTTGGCCATCTCTTAGCTGGCTCAGCAGGGTCTCAGCCTGATGAGTCACGCGTTCGAGCATCGAAAACGCCAGGAATCCACAGGTGCCCTTGATGGTGTGAATTGTGCGAAAAATGCTATCCAGCAGGGAGGAATCCTTGGGATACTTCTCCAACTGAACCAGTTCCTGATCGAGACGCGACAGGTTCTCATGACTCTCCACTAGGAATTCCCGGATAACTTCCTGATCCTGCATTATGCGTTTTCTCCCTGTCGGCGATTTCACCCGCCCCGTACTGCATACTCGTGAACGGTCCTGAGGCTGCTTACTCTATCGGTGGATAACGCAGTTCCCTGTAGTGCCAACGAGGCGCGGAAGACTGGTTACCCGCACGGCGCGGCACCGGCTGCGCTTTCGGAGCCGCGATGCTGCGCCAGCATGGAAAGGCATTACAGTTCATCCGGTTACTTCATCGGCGGAATGGAGCGATGACTGTATAGCATCTCTCTCTGGTAACGGGAGCAAGCCACCGCCAGCCTTGCAGAGAAACCTCGATAAAGGATGCAGCGATTCGGGTCGATATGACTTCTACGCCGAATGCGAATCGAGAGACCGAACCTATATGCCATTTGACTTGCTGATTGTCGACGACTCCGCAGCGATCCGAAAGATCCTTCAAAGAGTCCTGTTAAAGACGGAAATGCCCATAGGAACCATTCACGAAGCCGGCGATGGAGTGGAAGCTCTGGCCGTCCTGCGGGCAAACAAGATCGACATTGTATTGAGCGACATCAACATGCCAAACATGGACGGACTACAGCTGTTGAGCCAGATCAGGGCGAAAGAAGAGTGGAAGACGATGCCGGTGATTCTGATTACTACCGAGGGAAGCCAGACCAAAGTAATGGAAGCCGCGCATATGGGTGCGACCGGGTACGTCAGGAAGCCGTTCACGCCGGAACAGATCGGCAACGTACTGGCAGGATTACTTGGGCAGCCAGTCAGCGACTAAGAGCCTGCAGGATGCGGGGAAGCAGTGCGCCCTCAATGGCGCGGGGAGATAACAGTGGAAGAGATCTTGGATTCAGCGACCATCGTGACAATAGTAGGAAACGCGACTCGCGAGGTGCTGTCTACTATGTTGGGACTTGAGGCCGAAACAGAAGAGTCCTACATGGAAACCGCGCCCCACTCCAATACCGAGGGAGTAGTATCTTTTGTGGGACTGGCGGGCGTGGGGCGAGCGGGAGACCACTGGGCAGGTACTGGCACTCTGCGCTGCAGTTCTGTCGCCGCATGCCGATTCGCGTCTAGATTCCTCATGACCGAACTCCCTTCGGTGGACGACGAAGTTCTGGACGCCTTTGCCGAACTTACGAATATGATCATAGGCAACTTCAAGAACGAGGTGGAGAAGCGGGTCGGGCCGACGGGCCTGAGTATTCCGACCGTGATTCACGGACGTAACTTCAGCACCCGCAGCCTGAGTCGCGAGACCTGGACAGTGGTGCCGTTTCTCTGCGGGGAAGACCGGATTGAGGTCAAGATATGCCTCAAGGATCGGGAGCCGAATACGTTCGCACACAGGTACGGCGAACGACAGGAGTTTATTTTGACGCGTTAGAGCAGTATCCCCGGATATATCGGGAAGAAAGCAAAAATCGTGTTAGATTTGGTGGACGGAACGGGATTCGAACCCGCGACCCCCGCGATGCGAACGCGGTGCTCTCCCAACTGAGCTATCCGCCCACTTCGGGCTGAACAACTTCAATATAACAAATGCGTTGTGACGCCTACAAATTTCAACGGACTTCGTGGCGTAAATAACCGAATCATTCTTGTTGCCAGCATTTTGCGGCCCAAATGCTGGTCTTACCGGTGCTTCGCTAATGAGCGGTCACTTCCGGCGTTTGCGCCGCGCGGCGTTTCTCCCAGTAGAGCTTCATGCGTGTCGACGCTTCTCTTCGCGCTGCCGGATCCATCGATTTGCGGCCCCGGCGCTTCGTCAACCGCGTTTGCGCATGAGTTGGCTTACCGTCCGTCGAGGCCATAGCCTCGATCGATTCTATGATCCGTTGCAGTCGGCCTCGTTCTTCTACCAGTTCGCCGATTATCCGATACAAATCCATTTTCCGGCAACCTCGCAATTGTCTACCCGGGCGCTATGCCTGGGTCACTTTACAAAAAATGGCGGCTGCATCACGATCTTGTAGCCGAAGTAGTGAGCACCAAGCCATGCCAGTGTAAAGATTAACACTGCAACCACGGCGAACCAAATCAGGAATACTTTCCACGGAAACTTTCTGTTTTCACGGTTCAACACCAGCAGGTAGCTGGCGAAGATGCCCACGTAAAAGAGAACGATCATGGGAGTAGCGAATAACGTCAGATTGAAAACATCTCCGGTCGGAGTGACGATGGCCGCAGCAATAACGATGGCCATGATCGCGTACCGGCTGTGCTTCATCAGGAACGATGGGCTGACGACGCGAATGAGCGTAAGCAGGAATAGCAATACGGGAATTTCAAACACCAGGCCCACGGATAACATCACGTCGACAAACAGGTCGTAATACTCGCTTACGCTGACTGTCGGATGTATCCCGACCCCCATGCCGACGCCCAACAGGAATTCCAGCCCGTACCGGAAAACGACGAAGTAAGCGAAGAATCCGCCTGCAATAAAGAGTCCGGCGCTGGAAGCGACAAAAGGGACGGCCCATCGCCGCTCATGTTTGTAAAGGCCAGGCGCGATGAAAGCCCAAACCTGGTAAAGAACCCACGGTGAACCCAGGAAGATCGCCGCAAGCAGCGGGAGTTTCATCCAGATGATCTGGAAACTGTCCATTGGCGAGATCAACGCCAACTCCGGCGGGACGATGTGGAGATGTGTGAGTGCGGTTTTGGCCGGCCCGAACACAACTTTCCACATCCAGTCGTGGAAACAAATGGCCACCGCAAAAGCGGCAGACATGCCGTAAACCACCATGAACATGCGATGGCGCAGTTCTTCCAGATGATCCAGGAAACTCATCCGGACCATTCCGTCGTCTTCGCCTTCGTCAGGGCTGCCCATTCCGCTGGAAGGTGGGCGTTTCTCGCCTCCGAAAATGTTGCTCAGGCGACCGAGCAGAGATTCTTCCTCGGGGGGAGTTTGCTCCCCCCGTGGTTCGTCATTGGATGCCATGCGGTTTTCTTCTTATGTGTGGACCGTACCGTGGGCCGGATCACCGGCTGCGGCGTGTTCGGCCTCGTTGTGTATCGACGAACCGGATTCGGCAGCTTCGGCATGAACAGCCTCCGCGTGACCGGCATCGTACACGTGTCCGTTGGGGACGGTATCGGCCGCAGCCTCTATTTGCAGAGGCCCGGCAACATACTCAGCGCCCTCTGTTGCGGATGCGCTGGCTTCATAGGTGGTGGTGCCGTAATCGGAATCGCTTCCATCGTAGTACGAATCGTCGTGCGATTCATAGTTGTACGTGTCAGCGAGATAGTTCGTCGCTGTCAGCTCACGGACTCCGGTTTCACGTTCCAGATTTTGCATTTCACGATTGAACGTGGCTTTCAGGTCATTTTGGGCCCTGCGAAACTCCGTCATCGCTTTCCCGAGTGTTCTGGCTATTTTGGGCAGTTCCTTCGGCCCAAACAGCAGCAACCCGAGGATCACGATGAACAGCATCTCCTGGCCGCCAAGTGTACCCATATCCGTATTGTATTCCAGGTTCGATGCGCGGCGCAGGCCCCTTTGCCGAAACTGCGTCAGGAGAGCGGCTTAAAGCCGTGTTCGAGCATCAATGCCGACGCCCGCTCACGCACCGCAGGTTCGACGTAGAAGAATGCGCCAACCCGCGCAGAGCGGAAGATGACGCCGCCCTGATATGTATCCGGCTCCACTTCGTACTCGATTCCCGCAGTGGTTAGAGCCTCTTCGAGGCGCTTAGCGTCTGAGAGTCGGCGTGCCACGTAAAGGGGGCGTTCGACTGAAGTTTCCGATGAAGCGTCAGTCATTTCATCACCATTTAAAGAGCCGCGACTTTCTGCTGGCGGATAGTGACGGGTGTTCTGCCCGCATTTCACTAATCACGAATGCCAGATCCCGGGTGTCCCCCTCGGGTTCCCATTTCTGGTCCCCCTCAAACAGGATTTCGAGCGAGAACGTCTCGTCCTTGCCGCGCTTAACGGGTATGCTCACCTGGCTTATTCCACCCTGAATGCGGGTCTTCACCGCTTCCGTATCATCGACCAGCACTCTGAGCCTTCCTCCGCCCGCCGGGTCGGGTCTGAATGCCTGTAGCGTAATGGAATTCATCGGCTCAACCGGGCGCACGCTCATCTTCATTGCTGACGCAATCCAGCCATCGCCATGAACTCCGCTAGCCGCGCCTTCCTGGATTACATAGCCTGTCAGAGGCATACGGGAGTTCGACTGGAGCTGGCTAACGTAACGATTCAGGTCGTCGATCGTGCGGTTCTTATCCAGCTCCATTTTCTGGTAGAACTCGATCCAGCGATCTCGCCGCGTCAGCATCTCATTCAACTCTTCCAAATCGCCATCGTTGAGGACACGTCCCGGCTTAAAGTGATCCCGCAATTGCCGCTGGACGTAAAAGGTGCCGTGCGAAGGGGCAACTTCACCGGCCGGGCGTTCCTTCGTATAGAGATAGATAGAGAGCGACTTGCGCGAGCGATGACGGTCAGATTCCGGCAGGTAAATACCAGGAAACCCATGCCAGGAGATTTCGTTAGTTTCAAACATGACGGCGCGGTTGAAAAGCGGGTCAAACGCGCGGATTCGGTTTTCCTCGGGCCTGCGGGGGTTGGAG
>CAIKAS010000180.1 GCA_903825445.1 uncultured Acidobacteriia bacterium | reverse complement strand
CTGGGTGAGTTGATGATGACGATCTTCGTCTTTGGTGTGATGTTGCGTTCCACCATGTCGGCAGTGAGGCGGAAACCTTCCTGCTCGTCAGTCTCCACGAACACGCACTTGCCGCCCGCGTAATTCACGATGTCTTTGTAGGTCACCCAGTACGGCACGGGGATGATAACTTCGTCGCCCGGATTCACCAGTGCCTGCGTGTAGTTGAACAACACATGCTTACCACCGACCGTCGCGATGCACTCCGACGGCTTGTAATCGGTGCCGAACTCAGCCTTGTGGCGAGCGACAACGGCGGCCTTGATTTCGGCCGTTCCGCCTGCCGGCGTGTATTTGGTGTAGCCTGCCGTAATGGAGGCGATAGCGGCAATGCGGATATTATCCGGCGTAACGAAATCCGGCTCGCCTGCGCTGAAATCGACTACGTCGACTCCTTCGCGGCGGAGTTTATCGGCATCGGCCATGACCTTCATGGTCGAGGAAACGCTAATCAGCGAAATGCGATCGGCGATGGCTGGTTTGGTGGGTGTTGGTGTCATTGTTGTATGTACTGGGTTTTGAGTTTTAGGTACTGGAGGTTCGTTTGTAGTTCGCGATGCGCCGCTTCAGCCTGTCCTCCACCAGCGGCGGCACGAGTCCGCTAATGTTGCCACCGAGCGAAATCACCTCTTTCACCAGTTTCGAACTGATGAAAGAGAACGTTTCGCTGGCTGGCAGAAAGATGGTCTCGAGGCCCGGTTGCAGTCTTCGGTTCATAAGCGCCATTTGCAATTCGTACTCGTAGTCTGATATCGCGCGAATGCCGCGCAGGATCACGCGAGCGCCCTTGGCGAGAGCATAATCCGCGAGAAGACCCTGAAAAGTGTCGACCTCGACGCCGACGAATCCTCCCAGGCTCTCCCGCAACATCTCCATACGTTCGGCAACCGTGAACAGGGGCTGCTTGGCCTCGTTTTGCAGGATCGCAACGATCACCCGGCTGAACATTTTCGAACCACGCTCAATGACATCCAGATGTCCGCTGGTTATGGGATCGAAGGAGCCGGGGTAAATGGCGACAACGCCGGACTGGGGCTTAGAACTCAAACTTTAATTCTAATGGATGGGTTGGCGGGAAGACTCAATTTGGCTGCGACGGGGCCACGACATCGACAGTGGAGGGAGTTTTACAAAACTCCGGCTGGGTCGACGCCCGGATCTGTCATTCGAAAAAATGAACCCAATTTTTGTGGTGGCTGTTGATTGCAGGTTGGTTAGGTGGCTGCACCGTAGGGAGAAATGTGGTTTCACAAAACGAACTATGGCTGGGCTGGTTGCCAGATATTCAGCTGTCAAAGAACCTTTGGCCGGAGCCCTTGACCACGAAGACACCTGTTGCAACGCTCGACCGTGCGACCCAACCGGGTATCGCCGTCTGCGTCAGGAGGGGCGGCCAGTGCGACTTCAACCAGAAAGTACCATGCGGCGCGTTGGGATCGGTGCGGCTGTGGCGGCCCATCTGGCGCTGGCGATGGAACTAACTCTTTCTACATCAGAGTGATGTGAGGGCCCAAAGATTTCTCTGCGATCGTTGTGATCAGGGCTGGGCCGTTCCAGATATGGCCGCGCTCTGAGGCCGTCAATCTACGGGGTTTGTGGCAAACACTGACAGTTCCGGGATAAAACCGCGATCATCCATTTCGAGCGCCGCTTTCACGGCCCAGGCGATTTCCTCTCCACGCAGCTTCGAATCGTTCACTTTCTGTGAAAGGCCGTTGGTCGCGAAGAAATCCGTCACAACCTCACTCGGATTCACGAGTATGACCCGGATGTTATGTTTGCGCAGTTCAGCGCGCCAACACTCGGTCATACCGCGCACAGCGAACTTGCTCGCATAGTAGGCCGTACCTTTGGCCGCGCCACGCAGGCTGGCCGTGGAACAAATGTTGACGATGTTGCCTCGGTTCCGCGCGGCGAAAACCTTCGCCGCTTCGCGCCCCATGATCATCACGCCGGTGACGTTGGTTGCGAAGACGCGCTCGAAGCCCGCAGTATCCATCTCCACGAGCGGCTTAAACGTGCCGATGCCGGCGTTGTTCACCAGAATGTCAAGATCGCCGAATTTATCGAGAAGCTCGCGGAAAGTGCGGAGAACGTCGGCTTCCACTGCGACGTCGGCCTGAATGGCAAACGCGCCGAGCGACCGCGCGGCTTCGTCGAGTTTCACTTTGTTGCGTCCGGTGATAGCGACACGTGCGCCTGCCGCAGTGAGCGATTGCGCGATGGCGAGGCCGATGCCGGAACTTCCGCCGGTGACGAGGGCAATTGAATTAGAGAGGTTCATAGTCGCCTTCACTATACCGCCTGCGCCGTCTTCTGTGGCAGAAAAACTGCTACGCTGAAGGCAGAGGTTCCTGCGATGCGTCGACTACTTTTTGCCCTCCTGGTTTTGGCGGCGAGCACCGTGTGTTTCGCGGCCGGAGGCCACGGCGGAGGCGGTGGGGTTCGCGGAGGAGGGGGCGGTGGATTTGCGGGCGGAGGCGTGCGCAGCAGCGGCGGTTTTGGTGGGGCGGTCCGCAGCGGTGGTGGATTCGCCGGTGGAGCAATGCGAGGCGGCGGAGGCATTGGCAGCGGCGCATTTCGCAGCGGAGGCATTGACGGCGCGGCATTTCGGGGCGGACTCGGACCAGTGCGCGGTGGCTACGGATACGGAGGCGCTTATCGTTTCGGCGGATACCCATACCGCGGGTTTTATGGTCCGCGAATCGGATTCGGGATTGGCTACTGGCCAGGTGCGTACTGTGATCCCTATTATTACTCTTACTCCTACGGCTGTGGTTACGGGCCGGTTTATCCGCCCGTGTATGCCCCGGTGCCCTACGGGGGATCCGTACCACAATCCTACGACTATCCCGTAACGGCAGAGGCTCCTGCACCGGTGGTTGTTGTGCATCGTTTTGCCAATGACGGCCGGTGGCACAAGTTCGGTGAATAAGCAGTACGGATGATTCAGTTAGATTTGAGTTAAAGAGTGATGCATCGCCCGGCACGAGGCAACTTTCCCACGTGAGAGAGTAACCTTCCCGCCCTGCGCCGCATCGCTGTATTTTTCCGACATGCCACAGGGATTTCTCACCTGGCTCGATGCCCAACAGGGCCGCCAGTATGAACTTCACGAACGCCACATTAACCCGGCCTTCGTGAAGACAATCAGGACGATAGGCTTCGACAGGAACTACATCCGCGGCGAAGGCGAGTGGCTCTTCGATGCCGAGGGTCACCGATATCTGGATCTTCTGACCGGATGGGGAATGTTCGCATTGGGACGCAATCATCCCCGCGTGCGATCAATCCTGGAACAGGTGCTATCCAGGGATATGCCGAACCTGGTCCGGATGGATTGTTCACTGCTGGCGGGTCTGGTGGCCGAGAAACTGGTGAGTCACGCGTGCGCCGATTCCGGGCAGGGTCTCTCCCGCGTCTTCTTTTGTAACTCGGGCACGGAAAGCGTAGAGGCCGCTATCAAATTTGCGCGCTGCCACACCCGGAAGCCGCGGATACTTTTCTGCGATCACGCGTTTCACGGACTCACCGTTGGCTCACTCTCACTGAACGGTTCGGAATTCTTCCGCGAACGATTCGGCGAACTGATGCCCGGTACCGAGAAATTGCCGTTTAACGACCTGGCGGCGCTCGAACGCGCGTTGCAGGCTAAGGATGTGGCAGCATTCGTAGTGGAACCGGTGCAAGGCAAAACGTGCGAAGTCGTCGCGGACGGCTATTTGGAGCAGGCGACGCGTCTGTGTCACAGGGCTGGCGCGCTACTGGTGGTCGACGAAGTTCAATGTGGCCTGGGACGCACAGGTAAATGGTTTGCATTTCAGCACTGGCGGGAGGCCGAACCTGACATCGTGTGCGTGGCGAAAGCGCTCTCGGGCGGTTATGTCCCCGTGGGCGCGGTGATCTCGCGAGCGGCGATCATGGACTCCGTGTTCGACGGCATGGAGCGCTGTGTAGTGCACTCGAATACGTTTGGGCAAAACGACCTCGCTATGGCTGCGGCACTGGCCACGCTGCAGGTGATGGAGGAAGGCGAGATCCCGTCCCGTGTCGCGAAGCTCGGTGAAAGCACGATCGCACGGCTGACAGAAATCGGCCGCACGTGTCCTTTTGTTTATGATGTGCGGGGCAAAGGACTGATGTTCGGGATCGACTTCCGGCGTCCGGAGAGTCCACTGAAACTTCGAGCCGCGTGGGACGCTCTGCACCTGCTGAATGAAGGTGTGTTCAGCCAGACGGTCATCGTGCCGCTGCTACACGAACATCACATCCTTGCGCAGGTGGCCGGATATCACACGGAACTTATCAAATTCCTGCCTCCGCTCACCGTCAGCGAAGAAGCCATCGACTACTTCCTCGTGGCGATGCGGAAAGTGCTCGACAATCTTCAGCGTCCGGCGGCTGCATGGGATACGGTATGCACGCTTGCCAAGGGCGCCGCGACGCAACTGACGCGTTAGGCCGGATTCCGCGTACGTTATTACTTGCCCCAATTAGTGACAAGGTTATTGACGTCCACACTGCCGATCCCAGTGGCAAAATTCCAAGCCGTCCCTGAAGTTGCCGAATAGGCTGGCTGGTAGGAACCCGTTGAGCTGGAAAGCACACCACCGAAGGTAGTACCGAACAGACGACCGCCACGGCCATACATAATAGTGCCGACATAGCCGAAGCAGTTGGCGGTACCCTCGCAATTCACATCGTTGTCGCCGGTCGTGATGCTGTGGAACACAGACGGCACTTTCGATGCCAGATGGTAATACTCGGAATTCGGATTGCCCTGCGTGCTGCCCACACTTTGATTAATCAGCGCCTGGACACCTGCCATCACAGGAGCGGCGAGCGATGTGCCGCCGATACCAATCCAGTTATCTGGCGCCCCTCTGCAAGGCACCCCGGAATTATTGGGATCGGAGAAACAGATAACCGAGTAACGTCCCCACGCCGTCCCATCGGAGGCAAACATCGAGACGTCGGGGATGTCCCGAACTCCGTCATTCGGTATGCCCGCAAGTCCGGTTTGCCACGATGGCTTGGCGTAACCCTGGCAGGTTCCGCCCACAATCCCATAGGTTGCCGGATTGCCTGTCGCGCAACCACTCGGTCCGCCGCTGCCGCCTCCAGTGTTCAGGAAAAAATTCTGCTGTGCAATAGTGGTGGCGCAAAAGCCGCTGGCCCCGTATGTAGTCGAATATCCATACGAACTGGAAAGCAGACTACCCGCACAGGAATCGTTCCACGGTATCTCCGGAATATAAGAGAGCGCGGAGCCATAGGCCGACGTGTTGCTGTTACTCCAGTACTTGCTGACTGTACCGCTGTAAACGTCGGAAAAATCGGTCCCGCCGACGGCCACATTGTAGGGTGTGGAGGCAAAGGCGCTCACGCCAATGCCATGCGTGGCGGCGGTGGCATTTTGATCACAGCCCGCCGCACCTGCATCTCCGGCGGAGACAAATACCGATGTTCCCTGAGTGGCGGCCTGCTGGAACAGCGAGTTCAGTGCGGCATTGGAAGCAGCCCCGTTCATGGTCTCGCACTCGCCATAACTGATGCTGACAATGGCCGGCGCCGGAGTCGAGTTAATCACATTTTGGGCCGCGACGAAGACGCCGAAAGTTGCGGTGTCCGCGCAGGATGCCATTTCAATCGCCGCACCGGGTGCGGCGGCACTTGCCCATTCCACATCTAATTCAGCCTCGATATCGTCACTGTTGACACCGGGGGAAGTGCAATTCTGCGCCGCTCCACCGGGTTGTACGGTCGTGAGCGTGCCCGTCGTGTATTGCGCGAGTCCGAAAACGGTGCGGAAGGTGGTCCAGTCCGAACTTGAGTAGAGATTCGTATCTTCGATGGCTACGATGGTCTGACCTTTACCCGTGATCCCCTTCGAGAAGAGAGGATTGAAGTCATAGATCGTGGCCAGGTCGGCAGGCACCATAGCCTGGGTCGCCCCGGTGCCGCCCGAATAAGTGTACTGTGCGCCTGCGCGGTTGGGTTTTGCCAGGCGGCTCATTTTTTGAGGCGGGAAATCGTGCAGCGAAACGACGCCGGCCACTACCGGAGCCAGCGCCTCCGGAATCTGGGGATCCGTCATGTTGGCAATGTGGTTTACGCCATTGACGTTAAGCCTGTGGATGGACGTGTGGAACGCATTCAGAACCTGTCCCGCATTGCCGGAAAAATCGATCACCATGCCATTCGGGTAAACAGCATTTACTTTAAATCCGTGGGATTGGAGCCAAAGAGAAATGGCCCGGATATCGGCTTCCGCCGCGCCGAATCTCTTGCCGAATTCAGTTGGCGTGAGGAAGCGGTGGAAGTTTGGGGATTCGCGATTCTGGAGGTCTGAGTTGAACTGTTCGACCTCCTTTTCCTGTTCCGGCGAACGCTTCAGCTGCAGCATCATGTGGTTGAGCGCAAAGTCATCCGGAACGGCCCCGAGGTCAGTGCCGGTGGCCACTTCCGGCCGTGTGTTGCCTGGGAGGGTGACCAATCGGGTTTCGTTCACCTGGGCGTGGATCAATTCGCGCCCCGTCGTTTGTGAAAGAAGCATGACGACGCCGCAGGTCAACAACATAAGAGCAGAAAGCGAAATGGCATACACGCGACGGGGTCGAACCACAAAGCTCCTTATTAGACGGAAAAGCCCCCCTTATGACAAACGTCCCAGAGTGCTTCCCGAATTATACTGGACGGCCCTGATGGAAGGAAGAGTACGAAAAAAAAAGAGAAATTTGTCCACAAATGGGGTACGAACCACGGGGCCTGATTCACGTGTTAGAATTCCGTTTCGTATGGCAGTGCGTGCCCAGAGTCTAATGGAAATAGACGAAACGTGTTGGTCTGGCGACGCATCTTGTGTGTCGTAGAGCTATTAATCACTAAATCCATAATGTTTATTCCGCAAATCAAATCTGTGCTACCGCTGGCGGCATTTCTTGCGCTTGGTCTGGTGAACGCTACGGCCCAGACTCAGGACAACAGCCAGAACAGTCTGCTTAAGGGTAGTTACCGATTCCGGGATCTGGCCGTGCAGTCCGTCGATAGTTTCGGCGATCCGTCGGACGTTACGGCCACATACGGCACGATCACTTTTGATGGAGCGGGAAACTATTCCATCAACGGGACGCAGGTCGACAATGTTCTGACCAGCGGCGCTCAGCAGGCATTTTCCGTGAATGGCACTTATGCGATCGGCTCGAATGGCGGGGGCTATATCACGAATCCGAATTACCCGACCGATGTGAGCGCTTACATTTACGGATTTGTGGCGCAGGGAGTCTTTGTCGGCAGCGCCACGGAATCGGAAGGCGACGGCAATATCTATAACGACATCTTCATCGCGATCCTGCCCGGTTCGTCGCCATCCAACGCGGGCTTCACGTCTCCATATCAAACGGGAGTGCTGGATTTCACCAGCGGTGGCGCTACCGCTACCAAGAATGCACTGTTTGAATTGAGCCCTAATGGCAAGGGCGGATTCGGAACCATCACGGTCAACGGCCAGGCTGCCAACCAGTCCGCGACGAGCATCACCCAAACAATAACAGGAGCGAGTTACACCTTCAACAGTGACAGCAGCGCGACCCTGACCCTTCCGCTGCCTTCCGGCGTGAAGGCAGGAAACGCCCTGTTCACGGGATCAAAGACTTTCTACGAATCCACCGACGGCAACTTCATTCTGGGCTGGACGGCAACCGGCTATGACATTTTCTTTGGAGTTAAGGCTCTCACGACGGCGGCGACGAACAGCCTAAGCACTGGCCTCTATTTTACGACCGCCCTCGAAGACAACCTCAACGGCAACGGTACAGATTCCTACTATGGCGGAATCAATAGTACTGGCGACACAGCCGGAGACGCGATCGTCCATGAGCGCTTCAACTCAACATTGGGTCTCTCGATCGACTTCGGCACCGACGACAATATTAATCTGAATGCGGATGGAACCACGCCGACTGACGTCTACGGTTACAACTACGTTTTTGGTGATAATGGGCAAGCGTTCGTCGCCATTGGCACGAGCGGCCTTTATTCGCTGATGGTGGGAGTGCACGCGCCATCGTTTTCGGGCACGGGCGTCTATCTCAATCCAATTGGCGTAGCGAATGCGGCCAGTTTTCAGCCGGTAACGGCAAGTATCGCACCAGGCGAGATGATCGTGCTGTACGGCAGCGGACTGTCCACCTCGACGGTAAGCGCGCCCGGCGGAAGTTCGCTGCCAACAAGTTTGAACGGCGTTTCGGTCACTATCGATGGCTCCATGTGTCCGATTTTTTACGTAACGCCAACCCAGTTGGCCGTAATAGTGCCCTATGAAGTTGCTTCCAATACAACCGGACTTGCCAATATCCAGGTTACGAACAACAAAGTGGCCTCCGATACGGTGCAGGTTTATCTCACCGACGCGGCACCGGCATCGTTTTCGGCCAAGGCGACTGGTATCGGCTACGCGGCAGCGGTGGACTACACATCGGGACAGATCATCAGCACGGCTCATCCGGTATCGGCGGGTGACACGATCATACTCTTCCTGACGGGATTGGGGACCGTGACACCGACAATTGCCGACGGGGCACTGGCACCGTCGACTTCCCTAAACTGGTCTGATGTAAGCCAGGCTGGGAACCTGGCAGTATATTTCGACGACTATACGAATGGCACAACCGGCAACCTGGGCACGGTTCAATTTGCCGGGCTTGCGCCAACGTTTGCCGGGTTGTATCAGATCAATGTTGTGGTACCGTCTTCGGGCCTGGTTGCAGGAGATGCCGTCTATGTTGAGTTCGTAACCGATGCGGCCGACATCAATCAGATACAGATTCCGTTCGGGCCCGGTGCACCGTCGATGGATGTGAACGGCGGACCCGTGATCGCAGCGCGTCCCAGCCCTCAGGATTTGCGAGCGGCGGCGGTAAGAGCGCAGGCCAAGAGGCGCGCCGCAAGGCGGATTGTCCGCAATAGAAGTGCTGCCGCCATTGAATTGACCCGTTAGTACTGGTTGCATTGCTGGAACCAACTTCCGCGCGAAAGCAATTGTAATTGAGAAATTGAATCAGCATTCTTTTATGAGAACTTCGCGTGATCGCCGTTCCTGGTTACTGGCTGCGGGCGTCGTACTGCTGCCCTTCGGGTTCCTGCCAGCCCAGCAGGATACTACCTTTTCCACTGACGTCAGCGTTGTGAACGTTTTCGCGACGGTTCGCGACAAGGCCGGGAAGCTGGTCAATAGTCTGGCGGCCGACGATTTTGTACTGACGGAGGATGGCCGTCCGCAGAAGATCCGGTATTTCTCGCAGGAGAGTGACCTGCCGCTGACTCTAGGACTGCTGATCGATACCAGCCTAAGCCAGCGGCGTGTTCTCGGTGAGGAGAAAGACGCCAGCTACCGGTTTCTCGATCAGGTGCTGCGTCCCGAAAAGGACCTGACGTTCATCATGCACTTCGATCACTACAGCGAGTTGCTGCAGGACGTGACGTCGTCGCGCACTGAGCTTCGTAAGGCGCTGGACATGGTCCAACTGCCCGACGACGGGCGACCGCAATTGCGCCAGGCCGGGCAAGGCGGCGGTTACCCCTCCAACGGCGGTGGCGGACGGCAGGCGGGGACGACCATGTACGACGCAATCTTTCTCGGCGCGGACGAAATCATGCGGAAGCAACATGGCCGGAAGGCGCTGATCCTGCTAACCGATGGGGTGGATGAAGGCAGCAAGGAGTCGCTCTATGAGGCGATCCGCTCTGCGCAGAAGAACGACACTCTGGTTTACTCGATTCTATTTGCGGACCGTGAGGCTTATGGCCAGCAGGCCGTGCCGATGCTGGGTGGCATGGGCGGAAGGCGCGGCGGGATGCGGGGGATGCCTCCGGTGATAGCAAACGCGCAACATCCTGACGGCAAGAAGATCCTGGAGCAGATTTCGCGCGAGACCGGCGGCGGGTTCTTTGAAGTATCGAAGAAGGAGTCCATTGACGATATTTACCGCCGGCTTCAGGACGAGTTGCGGAACCAGTACAGCATTGGGTACGTGTCGGATCAGGGGACTGCTTCGACGACGTTCCGCCGCATTTCTCTGACGGCGAGAGACAAGGCTCTGGCGGTGCAGGCACCGGAAGGGTACTATCCGCCCGGGAAATAAGACTTTAGCCGCAGATGAACACAGATGAACGCGGATCACACACGGTACCGCCGGCCGGGACTAATTCTCGAGACGGAAACGGGTTTCGCCGAGCCGGTAAAGCGGTCGCCAGACGAGACGGTTCACGGTAACCACAAACGTCGCCATGACGATGGTGGAAAGCAGCAGTAACGCGAAGTTGCCGCTATCGGTGGCGGAACTGATTTGGGCTCCCAACCCGAATGTCGAAAGCACTTTTCCTTTGAGATGGAAGTACTCGGCGACTATGCTGGCGTTCCACGCTCCGCCCGATGCGGTGACGAGGCCCGTAATCAGGTACGGATAAATGCCAGGCAGGATCACAGTGCGCCAGCGCTGAATGGTGCCAAAGCGAAAGACGGCGGCGGCTTCCTTCAGATCTGAGGGGATCGCGATGGCTCCGGCGATCACGTTGAACAAGATGTACCATTGCGTGCCAAGAAGCATCAGGAGGATGGACCCGGTGCCCAGCCCGCCTCCAAGGCTGATGAGGCCGAGCAGAATCACGGGGAAGAGCGCCGTGGCCGGTACTGAGGCGGCGATCTGAGCAAGGGGTTGCGCGATCCGGGCCAGGCGCGGATGGAAGCCGATAGCGACGCCAGCCGGAATCGCCCATAACGAGGCGATGATCAGTGAGGCCGCCACACGCAGGAAGGTGGCGCCGGCGCTCATGACGGTGATTTTCAGATCGGCTCCGGTCAGAGCGCGGAGCGTACGGAATGTTTCGAGCATTCCATAGCCGACACCGACGAACAGCGCGATTCCGAATAGAGTTCCGGCAATCATCCCGAAGCGGGAAGGCGCGGGCTTTTCCACGTCCGGTGAGGATTGAAGCGCGTGATGTTGTGCCAAACCAGCGTAGATACGCTCCGTAACCGGCGTGAGCACGGATTCCTGCAGTCGGCTAAGCAATGGCGACCGACGGAGCAGATTGAGGATCGCGGACGAGGGTGCGGCATTGCTTTCCACCTGTTCGAACTTGAATTTATCGGACCAGGCGATGGCGGGGCGCCAGATGAACTGGTCGATGAGAACGATCACCGCAATCATGGCAACCAACCCCCAAAGAATGGCGGATGTATCGCCGGCGCCAGCTGCCGATTGCAGGAATGAGCCGAGCCCGGGCAGGCGGAAATCGCGGTTACCCAGGACGAACATCTCGCAGGCCATCAGGAAAAACCATCCGCCAGCCACAGAGACCATCGAGTTCCAGACCAAGCCGATCGCGCCATAAGGTAGCTCCAGTTGGAGGAATGTCTGCAACCGACTGAAGCGGTAGACGCGCGAAGCTTCCCGTAACTCCCTCGGAATGGCCTGCAGACTGGCGTAGAAGCTAAACGCCATGTTCCAGACCTGGCCGGTGAAGATCAGGATGATGGAACCGAATTCGACACCCATCTGGCGCGTGGGAAACAAGGCGACCATGGCGAGCATGACGCCGGGCAGAAAGCTCAGAACGGGGATGGACTGGAGGATGTCGAGGATTGCCAGCATCACCGCCTGCCAGCGTTTACTGTAGGCGGCCGTGTAACCGTAAGCAACCGCAAATATCAGGCTCAGCAGATACGCGGTCGCCATCCTCACAAGAGAGTAAAAAGCGTATAGAGGCAACGAACGTGGAGAGCGAGAGATCTCAGCGGCCGGGACGACCGCGCCGAACCAGTAGCGCCCTACGGCGACCATGGCGTACACCACGGACATAATCGTCACGAAAACGGCGAGGTCGATCAGAAAGGGCCAGGTGCGCTTATGGATGAGCGACCGCGAAAGATCCTGCACCGTCATAGCGATTGAGAGCTCGTGCCAATCTCGTCAAGTTCCTCGGGGGTCTCTTCTTCAGGAATGAAGAAGTACTTGCCCTTGGCATCGTGATCGAAGAGCTCCGCGTAACGTCCCCAAACAATCGCGGTCTGCAGTTGGAGGATGGTTTCGTCTTCCGTGAAATGCTCGTCGAGCGTGTCGTGGAAAAACTCGTCGGCTAGCTTGTGGTTGGCTTTCTTTTCGAGGGAACGAGTGATTTGGCGGATTAGCGCGGCGTTTTCGAGCGCGGCGTTTCGGAACAGTTCCTTGCGTTCCAGGATGTCCGCATCCACGAAAGCGACGCCTTCGGGAGTGATCTCCACATCGCCTTCGGACACCTTCAGGAAGCCCAGAAGCGCGGCGGCTTCCACGGTTGGAAGGATCTCGTCGATCTCAAATGCCAGTTCGTCGGCCAGGCGGTAGATGTCTTCCTTGCCCTGGTTGTCATTGAGGATTTCGAGCAAGCCACTGACACCGCCGGGACGAGCGTGCGGCAGCATCTGGTATTTGGGGGCCTTGACGGGGACGGCAGCGTTCATTTCAAGAGCGGGAACGGCATCTGGCCGGGTCAGAACTTTGTATACGTGGTCGACGATTTGTTCGAAGAAGGGGTGCTTGCGGTCGCGTGGGCGCGGCAGTTCCACACGGAAATCCGTACGTATGAGGCCAGGATTCTTGCCGAGAACGATGATGCGGTCGGCCAGGAGGACGGCTTCCTCAATGTTGTGGGTGACGATGAAGACGGCGCGGGTGGGGAGCTTGCGGTCACTCCAGAGATCGAGGAGTTCGCTACGGAGATTCTCGGCTGTGAGGACGTCGAGCGCGGAAAACGGTTCGTCCATGAACAGGACTTCCGGCTCGACCACCAGCGCGCGGGCGAAACCGACTCGCTGCTTCATGCCTCCGGAAAGCTCTTTGGGATAGGCTGATTCGAAACCGTCGAGGCCGACGATGTCGAGCATCTTCATGCCACGCTTTTCGCGTTCTTCGGCTGGAACGCCACGGGCCTTCAGGGGCGCTTCGACGTTTTGGAGAACGGTGAGCCAGGGGAAAAGGGCGAAGCTTTGGAAGACGATGGAGACATTCTCGCAAGGGCCGGTAACGGGCTTCCCATGCCACAGAACTTCACCGGCTGAGGGCGCGGAGAGACCTGTCAACATACGCAGGAGGGTCGATTTGCCAGAGCCGGAGGGGCCGAGAACGGCGAGGATTTCATCAGGATAGACGGCGAGGTCTGTGGGGGCGATGACCGGAATACGGACACCTCCGTCCTGCGAGTAGTATTTTTCTACCTGGTGAGCTTCAATCAGGGGTTCTGCCATGAGGGAGGGACCTTCGTCCATGGTCGCATGGGGATGTTACAAACCGGTTTTTTGGCAACAGATAAACACAGATGCACACAGATAAGTGGGG
>CAIKAS010000179.1 GCA_903825445.1 uncultured Acidobacteriia bacterium | reverse complement strand
TATCCAAATCGGTTCGAAGCGGAGTCGATGAAGCTGGATGGCTACACAGAAGTGGCCGTGCGTCCGTGGGAAGCAGCGTCGGGCGATGGAAAGGCTGTCCAGTGTGCAACAGCTGGCCTTACCCAATGCTCCGCGACCATGAATTACACGGGCGCTGCGGGTACGTTCGATCTGCACGTGCGCTACTACGATCAGAACGGCTCACTCCCCACCGCAGGGCCGGCGCGCGGTGGACCGGCTCCAGTTGGATCGACCGGACCCGCGAAGTTCCGCGTACTTGTAGCGGGCAAGGTGGTGGATGAGTGGCAGTCGACGCATCCGTCACCGGGTGTTCGGCTGGATGGCTCGACATCCACCCGACATATAGTGAGCGGTGTGTCTCTGAAGCCAGGTGACGAGATCCGAATTGAAGGTGTGCCCACCGCGCGCGAAGTGGCGGCGCTGGATTATTTGGAGATTTGGCCGGAAGGAAAGTAAAGTGTCAGAAAAATCAAAAGGGCGGCTGGCTTAACGCCAGCCGCCCTCTTGATTTGGTAATTAGAATCCACCGGCTCAGTAAAGCGTAAACGCGTAGAGCGTCTCACCCGACAAGCAAAGCAGATACTGGTGTCCATCCAGCATATAGGTCTCCGGTGCATTCGATAAACCACCAATGCGCGAATTCCACAGCGGCTTCCCTGTCGCGGGAGCAAATGCTACGATGCCGCCGTCGTCACCGCCGAACAGCAGGTTACCCGCTGTCGTCAGCAAGCCGCCGCCACCGCCGCCCAGGCTTTCGTGACGCCATTTGATATTGCCCGTGTTGTAATCGATCGCGGTGATGTAGCTGCCGGTCGAACCGACGCTGTCCTCTTCCTTGCCGCCGAGGCCCATGGCGCCGCGCGGGTCGCCTTCCGTCAGATAGTACATCGCGAAGCCATCGTTTTCACGCACAAAGAACAGGCCTGCTTCCGGGCTGTATGCTGGCGGGGGCCAGTTAGTGGAACCGCCATTTGTCGGCGATACCAGCGCGCCGGGAACGATCGGATCCTTCATCGGATTCGGTCTCGGATGCCCCTCGGCATCAATGTTGGAAGCCCAGTTGGCTTGGGAGAACCGGCTGGTGACCAGGTGCTCGCCGGTAACGCGGTCAAGAACGAAGAAGTAGCCATTGCGGGTTGCCTGCAACACCAGCTTGCGCATCTTGCCCTTGTACATTGCGTCGATGAGGACTGGAGTCTGTGTGGAATCCCAGTCGTGCGTTTCATGCGGTGAGGTCTGGAAGTACCACTTCATGTTGCCGGTATCGACATCCAGAGCCACCAGGCTGCAGGTATACAGATTGTCGCCATCGCGGCCCTTGGTGTAAGCGGGGGTCGGATTGCCGGTGCCAATGATGTAGAGGTGCGTTTCAGGATCGTACGCGCCGGGAATCCAGGGCTGCGCACCGCCGTGTTGCGCCGCATCCAGGCTCGGCCAGGTATTGAGGCCAGGATCACCTTCCTTCATGGGAACAAGATATTTCTTCCATTGCAGATCGCCGGTTTCGGGATCGACCGATTGCAGGTAGCCAGGCGAATCGAGGTCATCTCCCGTGCCGACGAGAATATGGTTACCGATCACGACCGGCGCCACCGTGGAAAAATATTGCTCGCTGAAATCGGAAATAACTTTGTGCCAGCGTTCCTTGCCTGTGCGCGCGTCGAGCGAGACGAGATAATCGTCCGGAGTCTCCATGTAGAGCCAGTTGCCGTACATGCCAAGCCCGCGATTGCCGATGTGTGTGCCGCCCTTGGTCTTCCAAAAGTAATGCCACAGTGTGCGGCCGGTGCGTGCGTCGACCGCCCACGCGTTATCGGGCGCGGAGAAATACAGGATGCCGTTGACTTCGAGGATTGAGCCGGCAATGCGCGCCGTGGCCGCTGCACCGGGAGCCGGATCGGGGCCTTCACCGCCGACGATGGTGGTGCCGCCACCGCCACCTCCACCGCCACGCCCGCCGCCAAAACCACCAGCAGCAACAGCTCCGCCGCCGGGAGGTCCGGCAACCACTGTTCCAACCCAGGCCAGAGTCAGGTTCTTCACGTTCGTCTGGTCAATCTGTTTTAGCGAACTCCAGCGTTTGCCGGAGTAGTCGCCCGAATACGTGGGCCATGATTCGCCGAGCGGTTTCATAAGATCCGCCGAATTGAGCGGACCCTGCGCGAGACCGATAGCGGGCAGAAGGCACAACGAGGTGCTGATTAAGAGTCGTTGAATGTTTGTCATTTCACGGTCACCAGGTAAGCAGTTAAATTATGAATATCTTCGTCCTTCAGAGTGAGCAGCAGATCCCTGTGGGCCTTCATAGGATCATGTACTTCCACCTTCGGGACGTCACCGTTGCGCCGAATCGTGCGCTGCACGCCGTCCTGGTCGACAAGCGTGACCAGGAAGTCGTCGCGCAGAATCTGCCGGCCTTCGTATTTCTTGCCATCCGGCATTGTGACGGTGACTGTAACTGTACGCCGGGAAGCGGCATCACCGGCGGTTGGATCAGCGCCGCCGCGTCCACCACCACGGCCACCGCCGCCACCACCTGAAACGAGCGTGTTCTGTAGCGTGCGTGGCTCGGGATACTTCGAGCCGATACCCTTCAGGTCGCCGGTCACCGAATGGCAGGTGCTGCACTTGCCCACCGAGCCGTTAAAGTAAGCTTCACCGGCCTTCGCGTCGCCCACCGCGAGAATGGCGCCATTGATATCGGGCGGAATCACAATCGCGCGGTAATTCTGGAAAGTGTGCATATGGATAGCCAGGTCGTGAACCTGATCCGGCGTGAGGTCCATCTTCGGCGCCTGGCCCTTGGCGTGGGGCGTCTGCAGGAACTTTCCGATCAAATCGCCGTTCTGGTCGTCGAGCACCATCTGATTGCGGACCAGATTGATCCCGCCAGTTGCGCCGCGCAGATCCACCGCATGGCATCTGGAACAATTCGGATCGTAGATGGCTTTGCCGCGAGCGTCCACCGCTGGGTCTGCCGGCGGACGTGACGGATAAGATCCACCTCCACCGCCGCCGCGACCGGCAACTGCCGCGCCCGATGCGGCTACTGCGCCCGAAGCACCACGGCCGCCTCGGCCACCTCCCCTCCCGCCGCCTCTGCCGGCCGCAGGTGCCTGCGGTGCATCGGGAGCGGGTGCTTGGGCGACCAGCTGAAGGGCGCCCATGAGTGTAATTCCGAGTAAGGCCGCCATGGCCAGCTTATGCTTACTGTGCATTTTTTAACCTCAAACCTCCAACTAAGAAATCAACTCTATCACTGCGGAACGACGTTGTCGCTGATGCAATTCACTTTGGCTCACCGCGCGGGAGTGCCAGAGCGGCCAAACGAACACCCAAAGCGGCTCCATTGTATATCAGTTCCTGGAAAACGATAGCGGTTTAAGTGTCAACAAATGTAACCGTATAACTCCGCCCGGTTTCCATGGCCACGCGCCGCGCTCCATCCGCGTCGGCTGTACCTGCCATGGGTCGGCCACCCGTCGTGATAGTGCCGATCTTGTGGCCTTTCGCGGCGCGCAACAAGTGCTCACCCGGCAACTGGGCTTTGAGCGTCGCCGAGACGGGCTTCTGGGCGGCCCAACGGATATCTACCGTCAGGCCACCGCGAGCACGCAGCCCGCGGACGCTGCCGTCTTTCCAAACCGACGGAAGAGCGGGCAGGAAGTCGATGCCTCCATCGTGGCTTTGCAGCAGCATCTCCGCTACCGCCGCCGTCCCGCCGAAGTTGCCATCAATCTGGAAGATCCAGGAATTACCGGAAGGATGCGTGTCGAACAGATTCGGCCCGGTGCTGTGCTGCAGGAGCATGGAGACCATCTCCCCGGATTGCTCCCCATCCAGCAGACGCGCCGCGAAGTTGGTGGCCCACGCACGGCTCCAGCCCGTGTAAGCACCGCCGGCAGCCAGTCGACGGTTGAGCGAAACACGCGATGCCTCCCACAAATCTCTATTTCGCCGGGACGTTAACTCGCTGCCAGGGTAGAGCGGATACATATGAGACATATGGCGCTGGCCCGGCGTCTTTTCTTCGAAATCAACGCTCCACTCCTGCAGTTGTCCGTGGCTTCCGATTTGGTAAGGGATCAGCTTGTCCCTGGACGCTTTCAGCCTTGCGGCAAAATCGGCATCGGTCTGCAGAATACGGCTGGCTTCAATACAATTGGCAAAAAGTTCGCGGATCAGCGCGATGTCCATGGTGCAGCCCGCACTGGTGGTCGCCGTCTTGCCTTCCGGCGTCTTGAAATCGTTCTCAGTGGATTGCGAAGGGCAGGTGGTCAGGTGTCCCGCTCCGTCATCGATCAGCCAATCGAGGCAGTACTCCGCCGCACCCTTCATGACGGGATACGCCACGGTCCGCAGGAACTCCTTGTCGCCGCCGAACGCGTAGTGTTCCCACAGATGTCCGCAAAACCACGCGCCGCTCATATTCCAGTTCGCCCATGTGGGGGAGCCACTGCCGTAATCTCCCACCGGCGCCGATTGCCGCCACAGGTCGACATTATGATGTGAAACCCAGCCCTTGCAGCCGTAATTGACGGCGGCTGTTTTCGCGCCGTTCTGACTTAAATCGCGGACCATCTCGAACAGCGGTTGGTGGCATTCTGCGAGGTTGCAGGTTTCCGCCGGCCAGTAGTTCATCTGCGTGTTGATGTTGGCGGTCCAGTTGGAACTCCAGGGTGGGCGGACCAGTTCGCTCCAGATGCCCTGCAGATTGGCAGGCTGCGAACCGGGGCGCGAACTCGCGATCAGCAGGTAACGGCCGTACTGAAAGTAAAGCGCGACCAGATCGGGGTCCTGGGTTTTCGGAAACGTGGCGAGGCGCTCTCCTGTATCCAGATTCAAGTCGCCGGATTTCGGTAACTCCAGCGCGACTCTACTGAACAGTTTCTGATGTTCCGCGATATGCGCCGTGCGCAAGGCTTCATAGCTCTTGGCGCCTGCAGGTATCAGTTGCGTTGCGCACGCCTGGGCGATGTCGGAAGCGGGTAGATCCGGCGCGCGGTCGAAGCCTCGATAGCCCGTTTTTGCAGAAAGCAGGAGTGTCGTGGTTTTTGCATTTTCGACGCGCAAGTGGTCACCATCCGGGCGGATTGTGCCACCGACGGAGGTTGCCTCGATTCGTGCCTCAAAGCGCATCCCTTTGCCCTCGGCGGTATCGTAGATCACCGGGTTCTTACTCGATACATAGTTGGGGTCCACCTGCGCTGCCGCCTTACCGGTTAATCGGAGGACGCCACCCACTTCCGCAAATGCCTGAGATTGCACAGGGGAGTCGATTCTGACGTTCATGGAAAGGCCATTCGGGCTATCCGTAGTGAGGTGAATCACGATCACCTGATCCGGCGCCGACGCAAAGACTTCCCGTGAGTATGCGTAGGCGCCCACACGATACGACACGCGCGCGATGGCCGTGTCCAGATCCAGTTCCCGCCGGTACTCCGTTGCGTCGCCCGCATGCTCGATTGAAAGATGCAGATTCCCCAGAGGCTGGTACGACTGGTTATATGGCCCCTGCATCTTCTTGCATTCGTCGTCTGCCGCGACGTAGTCTTTGGCTTCCAGCACCAGTCGCCTCACTTCGGGCAAGTGCTGTTTCGCGTCTGGATTATTCCACTCGCGCGGACCGAGGCCGGACCAGAGTGTGTCCTCATTCAGTTGAAGGCGTTCGTCGTTAACGCCACCGAAGACCATGGCGCCGAGACGGCCGTTGCCGACAGGGAGGGCGTCGGTCCACTTCGCGGCAGGCTGTTTGTACC
>CAIKAS010000178.1 GCA_903825445.1 uncultured Acidobacteriia bacterium | reverse complement strand
TTCCTGAATCAGATCCAGGAGATGCAGACCGCGGTTGACGTACTTCTTCGCAACGGAAACAACGAGGCGGAGATTGGCCTCCACCAGATCTTTCTTGGCGCGTTCGGCTTCCTGCTCACCATGACGAATGACCGTAACAGTGTGCTTGAGTTCTTCGAGCGAGGCCCCGGCGGTGACTTCCCGCTTGCGGATTTCACGCTTCAGTTCGCGGATACGCGGCTGCTGGGCGGCACTGCTGCGCGCTTCCAGCTTTTTGAGTTCGCGATCCAGCTGATTGATTTCTTCCACCGCGCGTTCGATTTCGCGCGTCAGATCACGCCAGCGGGTGGAAATCCACGGCACCTTGCGGATTGCAATCGACGTATCGATATAGGCGCGCATCATCTTCATGCGCAGCTTCTTGCGGGCTTTCTTGTTGGCGGCAGGCGCTTCTTCCAGCTTTTCCACCAGTTGCGAGTGTTTGCGGTGGTAGGTCTGGATGGAAGCAAAGGTCTCGCGAATATCGGCGCGGCGCTTCAGATCAGCCGGGGAACCTTCTTCGATTTCCACCCCGCCGACATCCACCAGATTTTCCAGCTCTTCGGGATTCTTCTTCAGGTTTTCCGCGACTTCCACCACGGCGAGCTGCACCAGGGCGGAGCGGCTGATGGCCTTTTGCATCCGCAGCTTGCCGCGTTCCATGCGGCGAGCCAGTTCCACTTCACCTTCACGGGTAAGCAGGGGGACAGCGCCCATTTCGCGCAAGTAGACGCGAACCGGGTCGTCTGTATATATTGATTCCTCAACCTGTTGCTGGGGCTGTAAAAAATCGGCTTCGGCTTCAGGGTCGAAAAACTTGGCCTCTTCGTCGAAGTTGATAGCAATCGGAGCTATCGGTAGAAACTGATCATCATATTCCATAGAAAATCACCTCCCGCGCGGGAAGACCGGCAAAAACTACAGGGCTACCGTTCATGTCTTTTGTTTTGTTATTTTTATGAGTGCCGACTGCCGGGAAACGAAGCAAAGCGCTACACACACAAAGGGGAGCCCCGCCGTCAGTGACGACAGAAAACTCCCGATTGTTTATGTTAACATGAATACCTTGTAACTGTTCCCGTCAATTCAGTAGATGCCGGGGGAGCCGAAAGGTTACGGGGTCTTTACTGATCGCGCGCAACGGACACGAACGGCCTGCGCGCTTTGGTCGGCCACGCGCAACGGACACCAACGGCCTGCGCGCTCTTTTTTTGGCGGGCGCCTGCTAGTGGCTGGATTTGTCCAGCTTGCGCAATTCCGCAAAGAAGGCCTCTTCGTCCTGAAAATCCCGATAAACTGAGGCAAATCGGACGTACGCGATCTTGTCGATCGCCTTCAGGGTATCCATCAGGAATTCACCCACCTCTGTAGTGGTGATTTCCCTGTCCGGCGATTCGGTTACCCGCACTTCCACCTGACTGACCAGATCCGAGAGCTTGACCATGCTGATAGGGCGTTTTTCGCAGGCCCGCATCAAACCATTCAGCACCTTAGTACGATCAAATTTCTCGCGGCGGCCATCCTTCTTGATGACCATATAAGGCACTTCATCGATCCGCTCGTAGGTCGTAAAGCGTTTCTCGCAGGCGGTGCACTGCCGGCGGCGGCGGATGGAGTCGCCTTCGCGGCTTTCGCGCGAATCGATCACCCGATCCTCGATATTGCCGCAAAACGGACAGGTCACGAGACTCGTGCCTCCCGGTGGTCGGGCATGGAATGGACCCAAATCCTCATAAGTTCATCAAAATAATAGAATAACAGGTCGCCAACGGTGGCTGGACCGATTTTACGTCATCAGTGGACATTGGTGAAAAAATGAACCTATGATGGGGAAGCCTCGTTTCCTCTCATGAAAGCGCAGAGAAGGAGACAGCAACATGTCGGGAGTGGCAACGGCAAATTGGGAGCGGGTGGGGTGGAACCCGGCGGGGAACCCAGTGGCCAATTGGACTGGAACGGCGTCAAACAGCTTGGACCTGGACAGCACACTAGTCGAGCGTTGCCTCACCGGCGATGCGAACGCATGGGAAGATCTCGTGCGGCTGCACACGCGTCGCGTGTACGGCCTCTGCTATCGCTTTACCGGGCGTGATACCGAAGCACAGGATCTGACGCAGGATGTATTTCTCCGCGTCTTTCGTGCGCTCGGCAGTTTCCGGTCGGCCGAAGGCTGTTTCACGACGTGGCTGACCCGCCTGACGCGTAATTTGCTGATCGACCACTATCGCAGAACGCGTAATCAGCGCGTCACGGATTCAATCGAGGAACAACTGCCTCGCGTCGAGCAGGGCTTTGTGTCGGTCAGCCGGCCGGATAGCGCGCTGGCGGGGCGCGAGGCGAGCGAAATGCTGCAGGCCGCGCTGGCTCGTTTGTCTCCCGAACTGCGGGAAACGATTATTCTGAGAGATCTGCAAGAGATGGATTACCGGGAGATTGCCCAGGTGCTGGATATTCCCGAAGGCACCGTGAAATCGCGGCTCAATCGCGGACGCGCGGAGCTGGCAAGGTTGTTAAAGAAACATCGGGAAGCTTTTTAAGATTGAAGATGCTGAACTGCGCCGAATTCGAAGTTTTGCTGGCCGATTCCATGGACGGAGCGCTCGCCGCGCCTGGCCGTGAAGCGGAGCGGAACGCGTTCGCGCAACATCTGGAAACCTGCGAAGCCTGCGCGGCGATGGCGGCGGAAGTACGCAGCGCCGTAGCCTTCATGGAAATGGCCGCCGACGCGGAACCACCCCAGGAACTGGTCGGCAAGATTCTGCTTGCTACGAATTCCGGCTGGGAGCTGAAACTGCGCGGCCCGGGAATCCGTGGCTGGATTAACCGTTTTTTTGCGCCGGTGCTGAAGCCGCGCTTCGTCATGGGCGCGATGCTGACCCTGATGTCGCTGACGATGCTGACGCGCTGCGCGGGCGGCTCGAAGAATACGATGACGGCGGCGGATCTGGATCCTGTGAGACTGTGGACATCGCTCGATACCCGCGGACATCGCGTGTGGGATCGGGCGGTTAAGGGCTATGAAAGTTTGCGGGTGGTCTATGAAATCCGTAATGAGATCAGTGACTGGAATAAACAACAGGCCGCTAATGACGAAGCGGCCGCGGACGCCAAGGCGAACAGCAGGCAGTTGACATTACCCGGCAAAAACCAGCCTGGAACAAACCAGCCTGTCATAAGCCAGCCGGCTGCAAACCAATCAGCCACGGATCAGCCCGCGACTGGCCAGTCTGACGCGAACGAAACAAGACAGAAGCAGTGAGAGGACGAAAGCCATGAATTGCGCACAACATTCCGAAATCGCCGCGACGGCGTTTTGCCGCGAATGCGGAAGACCGATGTGTCCGGATTGCCAGCGGCCCGCGTTGGGGTCCGTGTACTGCGACGTTCATCTGCCGGTGACACCGCCAGACAGCGCGCAGGCGCCTCCCGTCGCAAGTGTGCCGGTACCATACGTGCCGCCAGCTTATGCAACGCCGCCCACGAGTTCACCCTACACAGCTTCACCTTATTCAGCGGCGGCGCACACTCCGAAGCCCGACGATTCCGTCCATCCTGTACTGGCCTTGTTTCTCGGCTTCATTCCGGGCGTAGGGGCCATCTACAACGGCCAGTACGTGAAAGGCCTCGTGCACGCCATTGTTTTCGGACTCCTGGTGAGCGCCATCGCAGCCAACAGGAATTCCGGGATGGATGCATTCATTGGCATCATGATCTCCGCCTGGGTGTTCTACATGGTCTTTGAGGCCTTCCACACCGCGCGAAAGCGGCGCTACGGCATTGCGGTGGACGAATTCTACGGGAACCTCGACTTCCGTACCGGCGGCAGTCGCATCCCGGTGGGCGCGATTCTCCTGATTGGCCTCGGTTTCATTTTGCTGCTCGATACCACTGACATCATCAGCATTGATGAATTCGGGAAGTACTGGCCGCTGGGGCTGATTCTGCTGGGCGTCTATTTGCTGTATAACCGGCTACACCCCGACCATCATGTCGGCCCTGGCGCGGGTAGTCCGGAAAGCAAAACTCAAAATCATCCGGGGGTGGGGCGATGAACGATCAAAGCCGGCTCCTCATCAACGCTATCCGCGGACCGGTCATCCTGATCACCATCGGCGTGCTGTTTGCCGCCGACAAGATGACGGACTATCGCTTCGGCCAAACCTGGCCGATCCTGCTGATTGTAATCGGCCTGTTGCAACTGATTGGTGGCAGGCGTCGCAGGGCGGATTACTATCCCCCGCCCGCCTCCGCTTCATCCGCCGCACAAGCGCCTCCCGCACCCTCCTCGCCCTACTCGTCCACAGCATTTTCGTCCACGACATCTTCCGCCCCAATGGTTCAGCCGGAACACGAATCTCATGAAGACGCCGGGGAGCCACGCGCATGAGACCGCGATCCATTACCGGCCCGCTGATCCTGGTTGCCATCGGCGTCGTCTTTCTGCTGAACAACCTGGGGCGCGACGTTCCACTCTGGCGGTTCATTGCCGATTACTGGCCGTTTCTTTTAATAGCCCTGGGTGTTATCCAGCTCACTGAAGTGCTGCTCCACGTGAGCCGCGGCTCGGAGCCTGTGCGGGCAGGTGGTGGCGGATGGTTCTGGATACTGGTGCTCTGCCTCGTTCTGGCCTGGTGGAGTGCGGCCCGCGACGGAATACACATCGGGCGCCTGAATGCGCCGGGCACAATCAGTATTCTTGGCAACGAATTTACTTACGACGTGAGCACGAACGCAAATACCGACGGCGTGACGCGACTGGTGCTGGATAATGTCGACGGGGACATTACCCTGCACGGCGCCGACGCCACGGATGTTACCGCAAGTGGCCATAAGAATGTCCGCGCCTTCAGCCGCGGCGAGGCTGATCGTGCCAATCAGGGCAGTCAGCTTCACCTGGAGCGTCAGGGTGATTCGCTGGTACTGCGCGCGGATGAGCCAACGCACGCCGGCATGCTGAGCGTTTCGACAGACCTGGACGTTATGGTCCCAAAGGGAATCAACGTGGAGGCTCGCGGACGTGGCGACCTCACCATCCAGGATATGTCCGGCACCGTTACCGTGACCGATAGCCGGGGCGACGTTCGACTCAGCAACATCGGCAAGGATGTCCGCGTGGAAGCGGCGCGTGGCGGATTGGTGCGGGCGGAGAACGTCAAGGGCAATGTAGACCTGCAGGGCCGTGGCGGCGACGTGCAACTGGAAAATGTGGACGGCCTGGTGACAATTCACGGCGAATTTTCCGGCACTCTGGAGTTTCGTGCCCTGACGAAACCGCTGCATTTCGAATCCTCGCGCTCGGATTTGCGTGTGGAACAGATTCCCGGCTCCGTCACGATGGACCTGGGACAGATGAAGCTGGACAATGTCGTGGGGCCGGTAACTTTCCGGACGAGTTCGCGCGATGTGCAGGTCAACGATGTGACGAACTCTCTCGAAATGAGCGTGGATCGCGGTGACATTCAGGTTTCGGCTTCCAAAGGTCCCCTGCCCAAAATGGACGTTCACTCACGTAATGGCGATATTACCCTCTCGTTGCCCGATAAAGTCGGTTTTGAACTGAAAGGGAAGACCGCTGCGGGCGAGGTGAATAATGAATTCGGTTCACCGCTCGAAGACCACAGCGATGGCCACTCAGCGACTGTGGTCGGGAAAGTGGGTACGGGTCCACAGTTGACGATGGTAACCGACCGCGGAACGCTCACGATTAAGAAGAATTGATTCGGCGTTGAGGTGGGGCGCGGCCAGCAACGATTGCCGGAAACCTTCCTCATGCATACTGGTGCTTGATGAAACTGCGCGTCACGGCCTTTGCCGAACGATGCGCGAGGAGAAAGCACCGTGGCCATTTCCGTTGACGAGTTCCGCAGTCATTACCAGAGTTTGTCCGACGAAGCGCTTCTGGAAATCAATCCGGACGAGTTAGTTGCCGTCGCGCGGGAATGCTACCACGACGAGATATCCCGGCGCGGGCTGGGCGCCGATTCCCATGAGGCGGCTGAAACGTCGGACGCTGCGCCAGCCACGGCTGACCCGGACGCGGAACTGGAAGAGAGACGCGTTTGCGTGGTCGAGTTCGATTATCTTGATGAAGCCGAGCTCGCCAAAGGATTGCTCGAAGCGGCGGAGATTCCGGTTTTTCTCGAACACGAGCCTGGTGTCGTGCGCCTAATGGTGGCCGAAGCTCTGGCTGATCAGGCGTTGCGCATGCTGGCGTCAACACCGCTCTCCGACGAGGAACTCGCCGCACAGGCGGAAGCCGCCGGGCTTGCTGAGGATGAGGATGGCGAGGACGAAGAGGAACCAGGGGAAGAGCCTGAAGAAGGCACTAAGTAGAATAGGGAGGCTCGAGCCCCCCTATCAACCGAAGGACTGAACGGACCTACTGCCGGGATCCCGGTCCGACCGGCCGACTGCTCCGCGCAAAACCCGGGCCGCCACCGCGTCGTACGTTCTTCTCGGTGTAGCCGGATGGCACCTCAAACAATGCGGCACTCGGCTCAGCTGCAACCAGATTAGTGAGTTCAGTAGTGCTGTCGCCGTGCTGCGGGTCAACTACCCTGACTTCGACGTTGCGCTTCAGCTGTTCCGAATACCACGTCTCGCGCGTCACGGTCAGCGGCTGCGCGTTCCCCACCTTGCCTGCCGCGATGACTTCAGTCTCCCGTGTTCCTGTTGCCAGGGCGCCATTTTTCATTTGGCTGCCGAGTGCTGCGCGTGTTATCTGCGCGCCGCCGCGCCCCTGACGCACTGCGGGAGTCGCAGAGCCCGAAGTGGACGGCGCCGTACGTGCCTGCGCATTGCCTCCACGGCCACTTCGGTTACCAGCAACTGCGTTGGCCACCGGAATTCGGTTCGTGTGGAAAGTCATCGTGGAAGAATCAAGGATGTACTGCTTGCCGGCGACGTGGTCCGAAATCGTGACCATGGTGAATGGCTGCTTGCCCGAGCCGGATGGCGGCGTGACTGTCACTTCAGTACGAGTTCGACCGTTGGTGTCCCGGTACAAAGTGATTTGCGAGGTCCGGTTGATGGTGTTGCCATCGGCCAGTTGTTCCTGAAACTGATGCACCTCCACAGCGGAATAAGGGGCGCCGGTGACGACACGCTCCGCTCCAAATCCGCGCCCCGGGCCACCGGGGCGCACAAACGCACCCGGACCCTGCGCAAACGCGACCGTTGCGCAGAACGCCGTAATTGCAAAGATTCCTGTTTTCATAAGTTTGCCTCTTGCCGGGGACCAGCTGAGCAAATGGCCCGCCGCTGCCGCCATTCGTAATTGCACAAACGAGGCAAAAAGTTCCGCCTAGCGCGCAACTACGTCGTGTTCCCCGCGCGGGAGCAGCATAGTACAGCCCCCCGGACCCGAGCCGTCCGATTCGAGGCAAGCCGACGGGACGGGTTTGCCATCAATTTCCAGTGCCCCAGGCTGGCGGTCAAATCGGACGATGCCCCGGCCGGCACTTACATATCGAAATGCCACAAGCGGGCCTTCCACAGACGCCGTGCGCAGCGTGGCGTTGAGGTCGACAATGGACAAGCCATCTCGGCGCCCTGCCCGTTCGACAACGTGTTTTCCCGCGGGCAGAAGAACACCCCGGGACGTAACGAGCGGCCAGGGCTTCCCGTCCACCAGCGCACCGCCGCCCGCCAATACCAGTTCAATGTCGGCTGCCGAATCAACCGTAATTCGCTCTTGATCTTTCGCGAAACTGTTCACGGTTGCCGAGGCCGCGCCCAGCAGGTCCAGATCCGGTTTCAGAATGCTGTTCTCGAAGTACAGCGCCACTCGAGCGAATGATTGCGCTGCGAAGTGCACCAGCTCGAATAATTCCGCGCCGGTCTGCTGCTTGGTGGGATAGACATCCTGGTAACGGTCAACAATATTGATGTCTATGGCCAGACTGTCCCGGTGCTGCGTCAGCGTCGCGTAACGTTTCGCTATCTCCGGATAACGCTGCGGACCCAGGTTCCATACTGTCGCCGGATCTTCGATGAGGAACGAGAAAGTGTGTGTATCGAGCAGCGGCAGGATGCGGCTGGCGTCGGCACCGATAGCGTCCTTCATTCCCGTATCGAAACGATCATCCACGTGGGTGAGAACAATGTCGAGATCGGGCTGCATAACACGGAGCTTTTCTGCGAAACCGAGCCAGTCTTCCTGCATGTTTCGTACGAGATCGGCCCGGAAATCGAGAAACTGACGAAGCGATGCCGCATCGGTGCGTTGTTTCCAGATTTCCAGTGGATCCCAGCCGTATTGCGAGCGAAACGCCGCGCGTACATTGTCGTTCATCGGAGTGAATCGGGCCGGGTTGGCCGCGCCTTCGAGCGATTCGAAGTACAACTCGGCAAAATTCACGCCATCCCAGTCAAAGCGCTCCATCATGGAGCGGAGACCTTGCCGCACCGCGGCGACGCAATCCGGATTCTGCAGGTTCATGAGCTTGCGCCAGTCGAGTTGCGCGTCCTGCGATAACCCGGTCTTCTCCCGCCACTCCGGGTGGGCATCCCAGAAGTGCTCGCTGACGTGCGGGAGTTCCACCCAGGCATAGACGAGAATGCCGTGCCGGTGGCAGGCTTCAATCAGTTTCCGCATGTATTCGTCGCGCGCCGGGTCGGCGTCATAAAAGTGCCACGATGCCGCGTGGAGTGCAGCGATGCCCGCTGCTCGCCATCGTTCGGCCAGATAGTCGGGGTCGGCCCGCGTGCGGTACGAATAGTCGAAAAATGCCCATAGCCTGGACGCCCGAAAAGACGCGGTGAGGCCGAGGTCGGCCAGTGCCTGTGGAAGGTACGGGAAGCGTTCGTAGCCCGATGGGCCGGGGTCAGTGGCGATCCACAACACAGCACCGCAACCGAGGCGATAACCTGCAACCATCGGAGCGCCGCTCCAGCGTTCTTTGGCAAAGATGTGAGCTTCGGCCGGCACATCATAGCGGGCAATGTCGATGGGCTTCATCCAGACGATGGGAAGTCCGGGGTTGTGTTCGTCGACAATGTGAATCGTCGGGACGACCGTGCTGGTGGGCTTGAAGCCGAAGCTTGCAGCCAGCGGAGACGACCCCTGCAAGATAACGGCCGCGCCAGCCTGCACCTTCGCGTGCCAACCACCCGTGTCCGGGGCATTTGCCGAGGTGACACTGATGTCGGCTATGGAGATGTCTTCTATGGAAATGCGTTTTTCTGTCGAAACGATCGTGGGCGCATGCCCGGCGGAAGAAAGGATAGCGGACCATGGACCGCGTTCGCCATCAGGCAGTGAGGTTAATGAGAACGTTCCCGCGAGGCAGGGCGAACACATGGTGGCGGCCATCAGCAGCCGGACTGCGCGCACGCTATTTAGTAAATGCATACCAGATTCCAATGCGAAGGTCGTTAAAGTTAGGCCGCCCCGGATTACCTTCGTTTCGCAAATAAACACCACGGAGTGCGCTCAAATTGATCCAAACAGCTGCCGGCAGACCAGGAGGGTGGATGCGCAGGCCCGGCCCCGTTTCGAAGAAGTTCGCCCAATACTGCCGTTCCAAATCGAAGGTGACGTTTTGATTCCAAAATGCCTGAGCGCGGGTTCCCAGGACTGGAACTGTATAGCCGGCGCGGCTTTGTGCGTAGTTAATGAAGTCGTCGTTGAAGTGACTGATGAAAACGCTGTCGGCGGTGGTTTCGAGAAACCATCCCGCTCTCTCTCCGCGCAGCGCCACACCATGAGTACGGGCAAATGACACACCGCCGCGATAGTCGCTCCAGTACTGGCCGTTCAGATAACTGATCGCCACGCCCGCTTCGAACCATCCGGTCGCGCCATGCCACGTATTACTGGCCACCCCAAGGGACGTTATGAATGCGCTCTCTGAAAGGCTCTCTGCGACCGGGCCGCTGGTGGTGCGGCGCACGTCGCCGGCCAACCGGATCGACGCGTATGGATGCAGCGGAAAGCGCTTCAATTTCAGCTCCGTCTTCACCTGGCCGTAGCCGAACAGATCGCCCCATCGCGATGAGAACAATGGATACAGCCAGACCGTAGTACGGAATCGCCTTTGCCCGGCCCGCAGATTCGATCCAGCGCGTTTGGCCTCTGCGGCAATCAGAGGATCGGCGCTTTGGCTTGCAACATCGAACCAGTGCAGCGCAGTGACATCGTCATGCAGCAGATTGTTCGTCCATCCGAGCTTCAGCGCAATCGACGAATCCAGTGGGCTCGTTTCGCGTGCCTGAGTAAAGTACCGCAGCGCGTCTTTCATGAAACCCGCCTGATAGCTGCGCTCAGCCATAGCGCGGGGATCGGCAGGCTCCTTACCGGAAGCTTCGCTCACCCCCTGTCGATCGTGAAGCACTGGCGGCATGTGCAACGCCGCGCGGACGCGGTTTGCTGTCTTTTCATCCCCATTCGTCAACACCCGGTTCAGCAGAGGCATAGCGAGATCCATACGATGATCTTCCAGATAGAGCAATCCGAGTTGCGCCATGGATATGTAGTCTTCCACGTCGCCGGTCACAAGAGCCGCGAATTCTTTCACCGCATCGTCACGCAACGCCTGGCCGTTCTCCGACATGCTGAGTAACAGGAACGCGAGTTCTCTCTGCAGCGCGTGATTTGACGGATCCAGTTCCAGCGCCTGACGAAATTCATAAACGTAGGGATACCGTTCCGGTATCTTTTCGCGCGCCAGTTCAGCCGTCCTCGGCTCTGGTCCCCGCGACGCCGCGATCAGCGCTGCCATCGAACCTTCCCCATTACCCCGTGCCTTCTCCACGCGCGCCAACTCCAGCAGGACCGACTTTCGATCAGGCAGCAACCGGAATGCGGCCTTGTAATTCTCAGCGGCCAGTTCCGTTTCATCGCGCTGCTCCGCTAACTGCGCGAGTTCGTAGTGCGCGCTGAAGGTTGGTTTCGATGCCGCCAGCGCCTGCTGCCAGCGCGCAATACCCACGCGCAGTGGCTCGTCGATACCTCGAAAAGCGCTGGCCGCGGTAGATCGTGATTCCGGGTCGCCACGGTCACGAACAGCGGCAAAGATTCGGCGCGCTTCCGCTTTCCGCGCAGGCCCGTCCTCTTTCGCTTCGAAACACAGGAACGCGTACTCGAGGGCCACGTGAAAATCGCCTGGATCAATCCGCACCGCATCGCCGAATTCTGCGCGTGCGCTTTCGCTCTCGCCGGTCTTCAGCAATGTGTATGCGAGGTTCTTGCGGATGTCCGCGCGCAACGGAGATAACTCGACCGCCTTGCGAAAAAATAAAATCGCCGCATCATAGTCGCGAACACGCAATGCCTCGAATGCTTTTGTCAGCACGGCGTAGGCGGGGTCAACGGTCGGAGCCGCCACCGGCGCGGGGGATTGCGCGGACGCGATCGCCGCGGTAAGCAAGAGCAACAGTGCCGTGATCCGCATAAATACCCCGAACTAATCAGTGGGGAGACGGGGTGGAATTCTCAACTATTTTTGAAAAGCCAGGCGTGGCATTTACGCGCCTTTACTGACAGGTGTTTACTCAAATAGCTTTACTAAGTAAAGCCTTGTGAACTCCGTGTTTACGGGGTAACTGATGCATCCGGTCCTGCGTTCTTACATGCAGAGGGCAGCGCGAGGCTGAACAAAAGCCAGCCGGCCAACAACCAAATTAAGGACAAAAGGAAAACCACCATGAACGCACTCAAGAACATTGGAACGAAGCTTGCCGCCACGATGATCGCCACCGGGCTGATTGCAGGTGCGGCGTTTGCAGCCGACAGCACGGTCAAAGTGACCCTGCCTGAACCGGTTAGCCTGGGCGGTGCGACTCTTGCCGGCGGACAGTACAGCATCACCGAGACCACTCTCGTGGGCGGCGTTAGCATCGTTGTGTTCCGCGGCGAAAAGGGCGATACGACCACTGCGGTGGCGCAGCGCACCGCCGAGCCGTCCGCTGATCAGAAAACCGAAGTTGTGCTCTCGCACGAAGCCGGCAAGCTGCATCTGGACAAAATGTTCATCCAGGGCGATTCCGTCGGCTATCAGTTCGCTGACTCCAAGTAACTCCGATTTTCGAAAAGCCACGCAGCCCAAAAAACTACAAAGGACAAAAGGAAAACTACCATGAACGCACTCAAGAACATTGGAACGAAGCTTGCCGCTGCGATGATTGCCACCGGGCTGATTGCAGGTGCGGCGTTTGCTGCCGACAGCACGGTCAAAGTGACCTTGCCTGAGGCAGTTAGCCTGGGCGGTACGACTCTTGCCAGCGGACAGTACAGCATCACTGAGACCACCCTCGTGGGCGGCGCCAGCATCGTTGTCTTCCGTGACGAAAAAGGCGATACTACCACCGCTGTGGCGCAGCGTACGGCGGAACCGGGCGTTGATCAGAAGACCGAAGTTGTGCTCTCACACGCAGCCGGCAAGCTGCATCTGGACAAAATGTTTATCGAAGGCGATTCCGTAGGTTATCAATTCGCGGATTCCAAGTAAGCCCGGCTATTAAATCACGCTGAAACGGCAAACGCCCCCATGGGAAACCTTGGGGGCGTTTGCGTTTTACTTGCCGCGTCGCGCTTTAACTGTCTCCCAGACTACCGGCGAGAGCGACAACAAAATGATCCCCAGCACCACTTTTTCGAAGTTCTTCCTCACCAGGTCAATTTGGCCGAGTTGGCAGCCCAGGGCGGTAATCGTAGCAATCCAGACGATTCCACCCAGCAGACTGAAACCAAGGAACTTACCGTAGGGCATTCGCGCCACGCCGGCAATAAACGGCGTGCAACTGCGGATCACCGGAATGAAACGCGCATACATGATGGCGCGCGTTCCGTATTTTTCATAAAAAGCTTCGGTGCGACGTACCTGATCCGGATGAAAGAATCTGGACTTAGGCCGGTTGAAGATGACTGGTCCGGTCTTGCGTCCCAGAAAGTAACCGAGATTGTCACCCAGGATGGCAGCAGCCATCAACAGACCGCACACAAAATAGACGTTGATCCCCGCCGCTCCGCTTGCCACGCCAACGCTGAAAAGGAGCGAGTCTCCTGGCAGAAAAAAGCCCGCCAGCAAACCGGTTTCCGCGAAAATAATGCCCACCAGTCCAGCCAGCCCGAGAGGGCTCGACAATAAAGTCCGGACAAGTTCCAGCAACCGATCGGCGTTATACAGTGACTTCAGGAAATCGACGATCGGCTGCATTCAGTATTCTTTATCGGCGCACAGAAACTCGTTAGCTGCGCTGCTGACGATAGCTGGCCAGAATACGGTCGATGACGTCCTGATTGATCTTCAGCTTGCCGCTGGCAGTCAGAGTCTGCCGCAGCCCCTGCTGGAACAAGGTGGCGCGATCACGTGTCATCTGCTGATGCAGATCGTCCACGATCTTCTTGCGCTGGGCATTGAGGCCGGCCGGATCGGCCGGTGTGCTCGAAAGAATCTTCGCCACGAGTTGACCGCCTGCTACCTGTGAGGGGCCGACAATCGAACCGACTGACTTTGTGAAGATGTCCGGAACACCGCTTGCCGTGCCAACCGTTTCGATGGCGTCCTGGCGTGCGACATCGTTCGAAGTCTTCACCGTGAGGTTCATCGACTTGGCCGCTTTCTCCAGATCGCCGCCCATCGATTGAGCCTTGCTCGCCAGCTCCGCCGCCTTTGCTGCCACTACTTTTTGCAGCTTGGCCTGTGTGGCCTTGTTGCGGACTTCGGTCTTTACTTCTTCGAGCGTCCCCTGATGCGCCGGGACCAGATCCGTAACGACAGCGATCATGGCGCGTCCATCCGCAAGCGAGACCGGACCCAGCGTGACCTCGGCCTTCTTCAGCGAGGCGACGGCGTCGGAAAGCTCTTTCGACATCCCTGCGCCCGGGATCGGATCGGTGGCGTTATCGAGCCTAACCAGCGTTCCACCCACCGCCTCCGCCGTCTTCTCCGGATGCGTGGGGTCCTGCCGCAGACCGGCGATAGCTTTGTCCGCCAGCGTCTGCATCATCTGGCTGGCCGCCTGCTTCTGCATCATGGTCAGCAGTTGACCCTTCACCTCGTCGAACGGCTGCAGATGAGCTTGCTCGTGCGCTTCCACCTGAATGATGTGGTATCCGTATTCCGTCTTAACCAGACCGCTGGTCTCGCCGACTTTGAGCGAAAATGCAGCTTCCTCGAACGGCTTTACAGTCTGACCTTTGACGATGAACCCCAGTTCGCCGCCGTTTGCCCCCGAACCGGTATCTTCCGACTTCTCCTTCGCCAGTTTCGCAAAGTCCGCGCCGCCCTGAATCTGTTTGAGAAGCGCTTCCGCCTTCACCTTAACGGCAGCATCGTTGCTCGCGTCGGACTTCAGCAGAATGTGGCGGGCCTGCACCCGTTCGGGCGTCTGAAACGACGCCTGCTGATCGTTATAGGCCGAGTGCAGCTGGGCGTCAGAAATCTGAATACTCGCACCCACCTTGGCCGGGTCCAGCATCACAATCGCGAGGCTGCGCTTATCCGGTACCTGAAAAGTCTGCTTGTTCGTGTCATACCAGGATTGAATTTCGGCGTCGGTCGCTTCGCCTTCCTTCTGGAAGTTGGCTGCCGTCAGCACCACGTAAGCGATCTTGACCTTGTCATTACGCTGCCGGTATTCTTTTTCTATCTCCTGATTCGAAACCACAACGCCGCCGGCGATGATCGCTTCCAGTCGATTGACCAAGATCTCCCGCGCAGTGGCCGTCTTGAGTTCGGGCAGCGTAGTTCCCTCGTTCTGGAGCACGGCGGCCAGTGTCGTTGGGTCCACCTTGCCGTCTTTAACGTACGACGCGGGAATGGAGTCAATGATGGCGTTTTCGGCATCATCGTTGCTCACCTTCATACCCATGTCCGCTGCTTTCCACGCCATGGCGCGTTCGTTGATCATCTGCTGGATAACCTGCGGCGCATAAATCGCCAGCAGTTCGGCCGGCAACTGGCGGCTCTGCGTCATCCGGCTGATAGCCCGGGTCACTTCCTGGGAGGTGATCTTGTCGCTTCCTATCTGCGCAATCACGGCGTCATCGCCCGTTGTTGTACCCGTTCCCGATTGCGGGATCAGGTAAGTGATCATCGAAAGAGCGACCAGTCCGAGAAGGAAGATCAGGAAGGCGCGTACCGCCTTGTCACGGCTGCGAAATACATCAAACATTATGGGGGAGTTCTCCTGCTACAAATGCGGTTAAAACCAAACTTCCTATTGTAGCAGCGCGTTGTAGCGGCAAAGCCGACATGTCGCCGATTCGGAGTCTTTCCCGCGTTCTACCCTGCCATGCTTCCCGAATCGGCGTCCCCGATCGGATGGCTCTGCCTGTCAGGATTCCCCAGGTCGTCCGTCGGAACGGTCTGCTGCGTGAACGCCGTGAAGTACGCCACGCATTCAGGCTGGCCAAAGTCCACCACAACCCCACCATCCTGCCAGATATCGTTGTGGTCGTTATGATCGTCCCGCCCGTTGTTCAAGAAACTGCCAGACGAGCCCTGGTTCATATGCACGTCGTGGATGCCGGGCGACCCGTCGGTATATGTTCGGCCGAAAACGTACACATCAGCAGCTGAAGCGCGCGCTTTGGCCAACAGCTTCATAAGCGACGCGACTGGTTCAGGCTGATCGCTGCCATCCATCACATCGCTGTTTCTCCATGGCCCGGTTTCAGCCAGCACCGTACTGCGCAAAAAATCCAGTGCGGGGAGCGCGGTCTGGCCCGTCAGATCGGAAAAGCCGCTCGCGACGGCCTTTAATTTATCCAGAATTGGGTTGTGGTAGTCGTAGACCAGCTTGTAACGGAGCAGGTCGTCCGCGTCGTTCGTGCCCACATTGACGGCCGAGTCCCAGTCCGTCGTCGTTCCGTCGGCTGAAGCCACGCGCAGTTTGGAGTGCACGTGATACTGAATCTCCTGTTTGTGCCGCGAAGACTGTAGCACCGGGTCGGATACCACCTTGCATTTCACAAAACCGTAAGTTAGCGCCATGGCCGAATCTCCGTTACTTGGTCACCGGGCCGGTCGAAGCCGTCGACCTCTACAAATGACACTCCGCATGTACTGCCCGAACAGCCTTTTCCAACCCATCCCGCCGCACCGCGATCGAAATCGTCAACTCACTCGATCCCTGCGCAATCGCTATCACGTTCACCTTTTCACGTGAAATTGCAGTAAAAATCCGCCCCGCGAGTCCCTGCACGCCGCGCATCCCTTCGCCCACCACCGCCAGCAGCCCAACGTTGCGATCCACGCCCACATCGTTGATATACCCGTGCGCGAACTCAAGCGAGAGCGCGACCTTGATCGCGTCTACGGCCTTCTCGATTTCGTCATTACGCACCAGAAAACAGAAACTCTGGCGATAGCTCGAACTCGACATCGCCAGGATTTCCACATTCACCCGATCCAGCGCATCCAGCGCCCGCGCCATCAGATGGACCCCGCTCACCGCCGCGCTGGCAGGTTCCAGCGATACCAGCGCCACGTTCGCCATCGACGTCACGGCCTTCGCGCCCGTATTGCCGGCCGTCAGCTTCGGAACTATGCGCGTACCCGGCTTCTCCGGCGCGAAACTGTTCTTGCTCCAAACCGGAATCCCGTGCTCCACCAGCGGCGCAATCGTCCTCGGATGCAGTACCTTCGCGCCCGCCCACGCCAGTTCCGCCGCCTCGCTGTAGGTGATCTCATCCAGAATTCTGGCGTCCGGTACCAGCCGCGGGTCGGCCGTCATAATGCCATCCACATCGGTCCAGATCCAAAGCTCTGTCGCACCCAGCGCCGCCGCCAGAATGCTCGCCGAAAAGTCCGACCCGCCCCGGCCCAGCGTCGTCGGCGTTCCATCCGTCGTGGCGCCGTTAAAACCAGTCACGATGGGGATGCCACCCTTGCGCAGAATCGGCATCAGCCGCGCCTGAGCCTTTACACGCGTAGCCTCCATCAACGGAGAAGCGTTGTTATAGACCGCATCCGTCACAATCGCTTCCGCCGCATTTACGGCCTCGGCCACCAGCCCGCGCGAAAGCAGGTGTTCGCTCACGATCAGGGCCGAAAGCCGCTCACCCACCGCGATCGCTTCATCCACCGCGCGCGCCGGCCGATACCCCAGCATCTGCATGCCACTCACGATCCGGCTGAACTCGCCCACCAGATCCCGGATTTGGCCATTGACGCGCTCCAGTTCGACGGCGGGAATCAGCTCCTTCGCGGTCTCCAGATGTCGTTCCGTCAATTGCGCCAGGTTACGGTCGATGCCGGCCTGATCGTCCGTTTCCGCCAGCCGCGTGGTGTCCAGCAGCAGATCCGTCACCTTCGACATCGCCGATACCACGGCAGTAACCGGCCGTTCGGCGGCGAATTTCGCTATCAGATCGGAGGCTGCCCTCATTCGCGCGGCCAAGCCAACGCTGGTGCCGCCGAATTTCATCACTAAAAGATTTTCCAAACTCAGTTCCCTTTCGTCAGCCCGCCGTAGTTGTGCCACCGTTGGCTTTTCCATTCGATATTCGCGCCCGGACGATTGCCAGAATCGCGTCCCGCACCTGCTCCGCCGTCATTCCAGTGGAATCGAGGTAGGTCGCATCCAGCGCCTGCATCAGAGGAGATTCGGCCCGGCTTCGATCCCGCGCATCCCGCTCGGCGATCTGCGCCGTCAATATTTCGGCCTGTTCCCCAGGCATTTCACCAGCGCGGCGGCGAACCCGCTCAGCCGGATCGGCATCCAGAAATATTTTGACACGCGCATCAGGAAAAACCACCGATCCAATGTCGCGGCCTTCCATCACAACGTCGGCATGCTTTGCAATTTCCCGTTGCTTCGCCACCAGCGCAGCCCGAACCGCGCCAATTGCAGCAACTTGCGAGGCCATTGCGGAAATCTCCGGCGTGCGAATTGCATCCGTCACGTCTTCCCCGTTGAGCCGAACCCGCCGTTGCGGCAGCAGTTCGATTTCCGCCGAGACCGCCAGTTGTTCCAGCCGGTGCGCATCCGATACGCTGGTGCCCGTCCGCGTCGCCCACAACGCGATTGCCCGGTACATCGCCCCGGTATCTATATACGTGTAGCCCAGAGAATCGGCCAGAAGACGCGCAATTGTACTCTTGCCCGCGCCTGCGGGACCGTCAATGGCGATCACATTACCCATGAATTGGCCTGAACCACCAGGTTAGCGCACGGACCCGAACGCACCGCAGTTAACCGCGTGGTTTGTGATTTCCCCGCCCGATTCCCGCATAGTCGAAACCGGCCGCATGTGCAACTGCGGGATCGAAGAGATTTCGCCCGTCTACCAGTACTCGGGTCTTCATTCGCTTCCCCAGATCAGCCAGATCCGCCGCCGCGAACTCCGGCCACTCCGTCACCAGCAATAAAGCGTCCGCCTGTTCCACTGCTTCCGCCACACTGCGGCAGTATTGCAACTGCAACCTCGGATGCTGTTCCTGACACGCGGGCATGGCAACCGGATCGTAAGCCCGCACTCTCGCCCCCAGCCGGATCAGCTTTTCCGCGATTTGCAAACTCGGCGCATCCCGCAGGTCGTCTGTATTCGGCTTAAACGCTAACCCCAGAATCGCGATCGTACGTCCTTTCAGAATGAAGAGTTTTTCCTGCAGTTTCTGGATCAGCACCTGGCGTTGCAGGGCGTTCACCGTGATCGCGGCATCCAGTAAGTGGGGCTGGTAGCCATACTCTTTCGCCGTGTGCAGCAATGAGCTGATGTCTTTGCCGAAACAGCTGCCACCCCAACCGATGCCGGCATTCAGAAACGCCGTGCCAATCCGCGAGTCGAGCCCGATTCCCCTCATCACTTCCGTCACGTCCGCGCCCACGCGTTCGCAGATGTTGGCGATCTCGTTGGCGAAACCGATCTTCGTCGCCAAAAAGGCATTCGCCGAGTACTTGATCATTTCTGCGCTCGTAAGCGTCGTGGTCACCAGCGGAGCCGCCTGGACACGCGCTGGCCGCGGCGCGAAGACCGGTGCCGTAAATTGCTGCTCCGCGAGCGGTCGGTACAACTCGCGCAGCACCGTCAGCGAGCGCTCGTCTTCGGTACCAAGCACAATGCGGTCAGGATAAAGCGAATCGTGAATCGCCGAACCCTCCCGCAGAAACTCCGGATTGCTGCCAACGCTGAATTCGATGTTCCCTTCCGACGCCGGCACGCCTTCGCGAATTAGCGCCCCCACCAGATTGCCCGAGCCCACCGGCACGGTGGATTTATTGATCACCACCCGGTATCGCGACGCATCCATTGCCGCGCCAATGCCTCGCGCGGCAGTCTCCAGGTAGGTCAGATTCGATTCACCGGAAGGCAGGGGCGGCGTCCCCACGGCAATGAAGATGGCGTCGCTTTCACGCACCGGCGCGGCAAGCTCCGTCCCGAAATCGAGAAGGCCGTTGGATATAGTCAGCGCCAGCAATTGATCCAGCCCCGGTTCGTAGATGACCGGATCGCCGCTCCGCAGCCTTTCGATTTTGCTGCGGTCAGTATCGACGCAGGTGACCCGATGCCCCAGGTACGCAAGGCATGCGCCCGTAACCGTACCCACGTATCCTGTGCCTACAACAGTGACCCGCATTCGCTTGATCCAGATTAACCCTGCGGG
>CAIKAS010000177.1 GCA_903825445.1 uncultured Acidobacteriia bacterium | reverse complement strand
CTGCTGGTTTCACTGGTGATCGTCAAACCCGGTGTGATGTACACGGTGAGACTGATCGATCCAGCCACAGCGCCCGTAAGGTTCACGGTTGCCTGGGGAAGAATTTCGGTTGTGCCTTCCGCCCGGATGAAGCCAGCGGTGGCCGATACCGGAGTACCAGTGAAAGTCGCCTGCCCGAATGCCATTCCGGCGAAAACCGTTGCGGCACCAGCAAGCGTAATAAGTTTTGTTCTGAAATCTGCCATTTCTTTCTCCTTGAGAATTGTGTTGTGTTTTCTAAATCACTGAATCGGTCGAAGTTCCGTCCACCTGAGCCTCAACTGCAACAAATGCTTACGTGCTAATTTCTTTGGGAACTTCTCCGTATCGGGCGGAGGTTAAGCTCGCCAGCTTTCCTGAAGCGGTTAGCTTGGCGCGGTACAACTCGAGGGGCGCGGATGTTTTAAGGACTTGACTACGGTTCCGCTGCCAAAATCTAAAATTGCAGACCAATGTCTTTTATACCACAATATCGGAGGCATCGTCAATTTCGAGCCTCAGGCTTTTTTGAGCCTTACACCTATCGAATATATATGTTCGGTGGCCCCAATGCAAGCTTCTTTCCCATAGATGAGCAAAATTTCATCAAACATGTCACTAACCCTAGTGTTATTGAAGATAAAGGCTTACGGAAGCTGAACAAATGGGCTGCGCAAATGGAACCGGAGCGACACAGACCGTAAGTGGCGTCGAGTTCCCGGTGAATGTAAGAGCCAGCGGCACCGTCACGTTGATTTGATCCAATGCGGGATATGTCGGTTGAGCTCCCGCAAAAGAAGGCTGTATGCCGGTCTGGCTCCCCATGCTGACGGTGACCGTGCCCGAAACCACAGGGACCGCGAGACCGGTCAAGTAAACCTGCACAAACGTCCCCCGCGTAGCGGGCTTGGAGGCGGAATTGACCGAACTGTCCGAATTGAGGATACCCGGTGTGAAGACTCCCGGCGCGTTGGCCGTCAACGTCATGTTGTATGTATTGCTTACTTGTCCGTTCGCCGAGACGACAACCGCTGCGGTGGTCTGTCCGGCCAACGATGTTGGAATAATCAGGTTGAGCTGGGTCGCGGAAACATAGATGACGCTCGCAGTCAGTCCATTGAAAGTGACGATCGGGTTGGTGACCGTGCCGCTGATACCGGTTAAGTCGGACCCAAACAAGGCAACGTACGATCCCGGGGCCAGTGCGCCTGACTGGTACGAAGCTGCGTTCACGATCGCCTGAATGGTGACGCCCGCCGGGCCTACGGTAAATGTGACGGGAATAGCTGCACTTCCCGCGGGGCCGGCGTTAACATTGATGGTCGCGGTGTAAACTCCGGCCTGTAAACTCGCCGGATTCGCTGCGACCGCAAGTACGGTACCGGTAGGAATTGTTGCTGGCGCGGCCGTGAGCCAACCCGAACCGGTCTGGTAAACGATGGAAATCGATAAATTCAGTTGCGTGCCGCCTGAGTTCGTCATCGCCACAGCGGCGTTCTGCACAACTCCGGACGCAGTCCCCGTGAAGGCGATCGGGGATGAACTAAGCGAGAGAACAGGGAAATAACTGCCGCTGCAGTCGCCGATCTGCTGGCAGTCCGAACTGAGCGCCGCGGCAATGAAGCGAGGAATCAATGCGGTCGCGCTGGCGATGGAGACAGTGCTGATCGGGGCTAACTCCGCACTCAGATCGGTCTGAAGCGTTGCCGCGCAGTTGTTTGGCGCAGTCACCATAAACACAGGTACCTGGAATGACTCCGCAGCCAGTGGATTTTGGTCAATCACTTCATAAACGGCATAAGCGGCCCCACCGGTTACCGTGAGCTCTGTAAGCGAGGTGAAGTTGGTGGTAATGGTGGGGAGCGCCGTCACAAGGGTACCTCCGAGGCCGTTTTGATCGGCGCCGGAGACACGAGAGAGCAGCAACTGGTTTGAGAACGGCGTATAGGTCCCCCCGTTCACTGCGTTCGCAAATTCACCACCGGATGTTGGCGTTACTCCGCTGTTTCCAACCAGCGCGTCAGGCACGAACAGGCGGACACCAGTTCCATATCCTGTGAGATTCACTATAATGCGTGTACCGTTCGTGGTTGCCGTGCTCTTGACTACAAACGCGGCCGGTAGAGACTCCGTCACCCGAACTGCCGAGGAGGTACCCGCAACGGCGATGAACCCGGGGAAGTCGATGGTAGCGGGAAGTGCCGATCCAGAGCACGGAATGCCATTATTCAACGCAGAAGATAAGACCGCCGCAGAGCCCACCGCCACGGTCACCGGGCTCGTCTGCAACGAGAATCCAACGGCCGCTATCGAAGCCGTCACTACCGTCGGCACCTGCCCGTTTTGAATCGATGCCACGGCGGCGCGGACACCACTGAGCCTCAACGTTACCGCAGTGGTACTGGGAGTGGGAACCGTGTAACTAATACCGCCCACAAGCACTGTGGTGGCGTTAGAGAGTACCGGGGAAGAAGCAGAAACTGCGGCGCCAGTCGCGCTGACTGTGAGGTTTTGGGGATTACCGTTCGAATCCAGACTATTGGTAATATTCGTGTTGAGCGTTATGTAGAGAGCGCCGATAGCGCTGAGTCCGGACGTACCGCCGGTGCAGGTAATGACGATATCTCCAACTTGTTCGGCGAGTCCGGTGGAAGCAACCGACGCGGCGACTGTTCCTGCGCTGTTGCAGGTCGGGCTGGTCTGCGCGTTTGCCATCCCAGCCAACCCCAGCATCCACAGCCCCGCAGTTACCGCAACCCAGCCACGCAAGCGGCCAATCGAACGAAGACACGTCTGAATATCCATACGTGCCTTAATTTTACCCTGAAATGCAACGCTACCAGGTAAAAATGTTTTAACGCTTTGTGACCCAAATTACCGCAACTTTTTACCAATCCGAGTAAAGTGTGCCCTCAAGACTCGTCTTCGCCGAACCGCTGCGCACGTCGAAAATCCCCGGCTCAGTAGAGTTCACGCTCTGCCCGGCGTCCTCCATGATGATCTTCCAGGTATCGTTGCTGCCTGTGATCGGATCGCGCGGCACATCGCGCAAGTACCCGTCGGACACCAGATCCTGCAGGGTTTGCGGAGCCTTCTGCTTGTCGTAAGAATATTCGTCGATCGCGCTGCGCATCGCTGAAAGATTGCTGTGCAGCACCGATTCCTTCGCGGCGAGGATCGACTTTGTATAGTGCGGAATCGCTACCGCAACCAGAATCACGATGATCGCCATCACAATCATCAATTCGATGAGCGTGAAGCCGTTAGGTCGCCTTTTCCGCAACAAACCGCTACCACTCCGCATAAGGTGTCCCGTCCGCAGCTTTGTCCTGACTCTTTGTATAAACGTCGAACACATTCTGGCCGCCCCAGCCGTTGCTCTTTGGATCGTCCTGCATGCTGTGCATGCCCCACTCGCGCGTATTCGTCATCGGATCAATCGGGATACGCCGCAGAAACTTAACCTTCACGTCCGCAGTCTGGCCCGCGCCTTTTACGCCGTCCACCATCGATTGCAGCGTTTTTGGATAGTTGTACGTATCCACACCATCCTGCGGACCCAACTTCAGATTGTCGGCCGCATCCTTATACTTGTCGATCGCGGTGCGAATTTCTTTCAGCGCCTCGCGTAGTTCACGCTCTTTGATGCGGCGTACACGCGAACGAGCCAGCGGCAGGGCCATCGACGTGAGGGCAAGCAGGATCGTGAAAGCCACGATCAGTTCCACCAGCGTCATCCCGCTTCTCGGACTCAGAGCCTTCACTTTCATCGCACTGCCTTACTGTACTATCACCGAAGCCGGCGAAGGAGTGCTTGCGGCGGCCGGCCCATCGGCATTCCGGAGAGCGAACGAACTCAGGGTCACAGCAGAATTGCCTGTTCCGATGGCCTGAAACACTATGGTGAACAACGAACCCGAACCTGAGATCGTCCCGCCATTCGATCCGCGGCTCACGCGCATGTCGGCGCGGCCTACATCGTCGAGAACGTTCTTCGTTAACTCCGGCGGGGCAAGATTCCGCCCCGGCAGGTCACCCAGAGTTATATTCGTGACCCTCAGGATTTTTGGGTTGTATTGAAGCTGCGCAGCGACGTCAGCCAGATTCACCACATTCTCCGCATAGACGGTCATTGTGACAGCGGCGTTCAGCTTCGCGGTCGACGTTGACGGCTGCAAGGCAATCCGCGCGGGCCCGCCAACCGGAGGCGCGGGTGCCGCCATCGGCGGAGCATTCATTCCGCGAATCCCGAGGGGCGGCGCTGTAGCGGGCGGGGCTGTAGCGGGCGGCGCACTCGCAGGGGGAGCAGTTGCAGGCAGTACGTTGGCTGGTGGACGCGGGACGACTGGAATTGCGGGGACCCCCGGCAACGACCCGGACTGAATCGCCGCTCCGGAAGCCGAAGGAACCGGCGCCGCTCCGGCCGCGTTCGGCGAAGTAGAAAGAACCCCTCCCACCGGCGCTGTCGCTGGCGCCGTCGCTGGCAGAGACCCCGCAGCCGGCGCCACGGGCGAGGGAGCGTTTGCAGCATTCGCAAATCTCGCCGTGTCGTAACTCACTTTGATCTGCGACTGGCTTCCAGACGCTACGCCCTTCAGATTGGTCGCGGTAATGTCCTTGCCGCGCACAATGTGGGGAATCAGCGCAATCACGAGTTCTTCTTTATCCTTTTCGTAATCCTCATTCGAGAACAACCGTCCGAGCAGCGGAATGTGGGCCAAACCCGGAAACCCGGTCAGCGCTTTGCTGACCGAATCCGTAATCAGGCCACCGATCAGATTCACTTCGCCTTCACGTAGCCGGATATTGGCCGTGAGCTTGTTCTGTGTGATCTCAGGCTGAGAAACACCACCGACGTCGATGCGGTCTTTCACCGCCGAAACGTCCAGTGTCACAGCCAGTGAAATCTCGTTGTTGTCGTGAATCTGCGGCGTGATTTCCACATTGACGCCGACATCCTGAAACGAAAACTGCGTATTCGCGGCGGGCAGAGCGCCCACCGCGCCTACCGCCGATTGGAACGATCCTGTCGCGATCGGAATCTTGTCGCCAATGTTGATGGAGGCCTTCGTGTTGTCCGCTGCGCGAATCTGCGGGGCCTGCAACACGCGCGTGCTTGAATCGGTCAGCATGGCTTCAAACTGGGCGCCGGGCAGATTGGAAATGGAGTAGTCGGCCGATGAAATGTGGCCCAGTTCCGAAAACGGAATCGAACTGCCGGAACCGGATGAAGTAGTCGGAGTCGTTGTTGTGGCTGTAGTGGCTGTTGTCGTGCTGGAGGTCGCAGTGGAAGCTGCCTGCACACCAGGCGTAGTAATGCCCGGCCTTGGCTGAAAAGACGCGGTCGCATTAATGCCATTGGCGAGTCCCGCGCCCAGGTTCCTTATATATGTGCTACTGACCTGCATCACTAAAACGTCCACCAGGACTTCAGCGCGCGGCTTATCCAGGTCGGAAATCAGCTTTTCCACCAGCGCCATGACGTCGGCGTCGCATCGCACCACCAGCGCGTTTTGTGCCGAATAGTTGAATACCTTCTGCACGTCGACGACGGTACGCAGAACAGTCAGGATTTCCTGGATCTCCTGCGCCGTGGTCGTATTGCTGAGATAGAAAATCTTTACTACCTGATCGGTGAATTGCGTTCGGTTATTGCGGTTATCGATGCTGACGAAAATCGTGTTCGGCGTAAGAGGCTTCCAGAACGATTTGGTCTGCAGCGACAACTGATCGAGCGCCGACTCCACCGTGGTCCGTGAAAGATCGATCTGCACCGGCTGCGTCATAGTCTGCTGCGTGTTGTAGTCGGGATCGAACGTGACGTTGATGCCGGCTACCTTCCCCAGCGTCTCGAACAGAGTGCGCGGTTTGTTCGTCATCTTGAGATCGATCAGATCGGTACTTAGCGGACGCAACACCGGGACCGACATCAGCGCGTCGGTGCGATCCTGCTGTTGCTTTTTGGCAAAAGCAGAGGGCGTCAGGCTCGAAGTATCTTCCTTCTTAAGCGCCCCATCCTTCGCGCCACCGTCTTTCTCCCGGTCCATCATTTCGTGCGTGCGCCGAATCTCCTGGGCCGCCACGTCGGAGGCCGGGTCGATCCCGTAGCCCTTCTCGAACTCCGCCAGTGCCTCCGGGAGTTTCCCGGCATCGCGTAGTTTCTGACCTGTTTGGACGTGCTGCACGCCCAGTTCGAAGCGCAACCGGTGCAACTGGAGGTTGTAGGAGGGGTCGCCGGGATCTTCCGCCACTGCCTGGGAGGTCAGATCAAAGGCCTTCTGCAGGTTGCCTTTCAGTTCTTCGGTGCGCGCCTGATTGCGCAATTTGTCGCCTTTTTTCGTCCCGGCCAGCAGTGGAGCCGGCGGGAGGATCATCAGGGCGGCGAGCACAGTGGCGGCTAACTGCTTGAAATATCTCATTTTATTAGAACAATCACTCGTAGGCGCTATCATCAGGTAAATATCCCCTGCGTCAAGTCTGACGTTTGAAGGCCCGCAGGTGTTGATAAGAATAGTTGCAGGAACGGTTTGCGGCCTCCCGCTGTCCTCATATTTTGGCTACTAAACCCAAATACGACCCGTCGAAAGTGCTGAGCGATAACCGCCCGGCCGGACACAACTTCTTTCTTTTCGATCGCTACGAGGCTGGCATCGCTCTCACCGGCACCGAGGTCAAGGCGGCGAAATCCGGCAAAGTGCAACTCCGCGACGCATATGCCTCCGTGGAAAAGGGTGAAGCCTGGCTGCTGAACGCGCATATCAGCGAGTACAGTCACGGGAACATGTTTAACCATGCCCCTACGCGTCCCCGCAAGCTGCTGCTGCACAAGCGTGAGATCGAGAAACTGCAGTCGGCCACTCGAGAGAAGGGCCTGGCGCTGGTTCCGACTCGCCTTTATATGAAGAACGGCAAGATAAAGTGCGAAATAGCCGTCGCCAAGGGTAAGAAGTTTCACGATAAGCGTGAGGCCGAACGCACGCGCAGCGACGAAGAAGAAGCGCGTACGGCCATCCGGAACAGCAAACTGGGCAATTAGCGCCTCCCGGCTTCTACACACTGGATCGGTTACAGGACGTATAGTAGTGAATGTCCCTGTGGCGGACCGACTGGTCGGTCGGACTTAGCCGGGCGCGCACATTGCGGGCGTTTCAACAGGCGTCAGAAACTGAACCAGGAGAGATTCTTGTCGAAAATTAAGCTGCAACTCGCGGATTCCGCTCAAACGAGTCTGGAAAGCGATGCCCTCGTATTGTTGGAATTTGAAGGGACGCCCCGCCCCGAGCCGGGCACCGTCCTGACACCTTATCGCGAATCTGGCGAGATCACCGGGAAGTCCGGAGAGTTCACGCTGCTCCACAATCTTTCCGGATATCAAGCACGGCGCGTTGTGATCGCCGGAGCCGGAAAGCGCGAGAGTTTTGAAGTTGCTTCACTCTGGAAGCTGGCAGCTGCTGCGGCGCGCCTGCTAAAGGGCAAGGGAGCGAAGAACATCGCTATTGCGCTTGAAGCCGGTTTCGATTCCGGCGACCACGTTTCGGCAACCGTGCAGGCGGTGATCGAAGGCGCATGGGAGCCAGACACCCTCAAGACGAATACCGACAAAGACGGTTCGCATACTATCGATGCGCTCACCATTTCCGTTCCGGCAACATCGCCTGCTCTTGAAGCTGCCCTACGCGCGGGGCAAGTCATCGGTGAAGCCGCCAACCTGACGCGCGATATCTCCGTGGAGCCGCCCAACAAGCTCACTCCCATGGCCCTCGCCACCCACGCTCAGGCTATGGCGAAAGCCAACGGCCTCAGCTGCGAAGTGCTCGATCAGGACCGTATGCGCCAGCTCGGCATGGGTGCCCTGCTGGGCGTCGCGCAGGGCAGCGCCGAACCACCAGCGCTGATCGTCATGGAGTACAAGCCGGCCAAGCCGTCGGGCGATACCCGCCTGGCACTCATCGGCAAAGGCGTCACCTTCGATACCGGCGGCATCTCCATTAAACCTTCCGAAGGTATGGAGAAGATGAAGTACGACATGTGCGGCGCGGCGGCCGTGATCGGCGCCATGCAGGCGATCGCGCAGCTCAAGCCTTCTGTCACAGTGCTCGGCATTGTGCCGACGGTGGAGAATATGCCGGGCAGCAAGGCCCAGCGTCCCGGTGATATTGTCACGTCGCTTTCCGGCAAGACCATCGAGATCCTGAACACAGACGCCGAAGGCCGCCTCATTCTTTGCGATGCCATCACCTACGCGAAGCAGTTGGGCTGCACTCATATGGTGGACGCGGCCACGTTGACCGGCGCCATCGTCGTCGCGCTTGGTCACAATATTTCAGGCGTGTTTACAAACAACGACGATTTGCTCGGTCGCTGGATGTCCGCCTCAAAGACTGCGGGCGAAAAGATGTGGCATCTCCCGGTGGAAGACGAACATCGTGAACTGCTCAAGACCGTCTATGCCGATATAGGCAACGTCGGCGGACGCGCGGGCGGGGCCAGTTCCGCCGCCGCGTTTCTGAAAGACTTCGTGGGCGACACGCCGTGGATTCACGTGGACATCGCGGGAACGGCGTGGCTGGACGACGCAAAACCGTACATGGCGAAGGGTCCCACGGCCATCCCGTTGGGAACATTTGTCAAGCTCGCGACGCAGTGGAAATAAATTCACGCAATCATACTTGCCAATTTGGCCGCATGCTGACAAAATGACCTCAACATGCAACTGAGCGTGCTCGGAATCATTCTTGCTGGCGGAAAAGGTACTCGCCTCTACCCTTTAACCAAGGAGCGCGCCAAACCGGCCGTGCCTTTCGGCGGCAAATATCGAATCGTCGATTTCGTCCTGAGTAACTTCATCAACTCGGGAATCTTCTCCATCTATGTACTGACTCAGTTCCGCAGCCAGAGCCTGCTGCAGCATCTCAGCGAAGGCTGGCAAATGGGCGGATTACAGAAGAACCAGTTCATCATTCCGGTTCCGGCGCAAATGCGATCCAGCAATGAATCCTGGTATCAGGGAACCTCGGACGCCATCCATCAGAACATGAACCTGATCGAGCAGGCCAACCCGGACGTGGTGGCCATCTTCGGCGCCGACCACATCTATCGCATGAACATTGGCCACATGATCGACTTCCATCAGAAGTCGAATGCCATTTGCACGGTTGCCGCCATCCCGGTGGAAAAGCACTGGGCGAGCGAGTTCGGCGTCATTGAGACGGACAACGACAACCGTATCCAGGCGTTCCACGAGAAAAACCCGAACGCGCCCGCGATTCCCTCGCGACCGGATCACGTTTTCGCGTCCATGGGCAACTACCTGTTTCAGACCAAGGCGCTTCTCGACGCACTGCATGAAGACGCCGCCGATCCGCAAAGCTCGCACGATTTCGGCAAAGACATTCTTCCCCTCCTCACCAAACGCGGCGAAGCTATCTACGCGTATGATTTCCAGACCAACCGTATCCCCGGTGAGCCGGCCAATCATGAAGTTTACTGGCGCGACGTCGGCACCATCGACGCTTATTGGGAGGCGAACATGGACCTGCGCGCCGTCAATCCAGGGCTTAATCTTTATAACCGTCTGTGGCCACTGCGCACCAGCAGCTTCCCCGATCCTCCGGCAAAATTCGCTTTCGACGACGACGGGCGCCGCGGCGAAGCACTCGACTCAATCGTCTCTGGCGGTTGTATTCTTTCCGGCGGTCGCGTGAAGGGCTCGGTAATGGGTCGCGGCGTACGCGTTCACACGGGCGCATTCGTCGAAGACAGCGTATTGATGGACAACGTCGATATCGGTCGGCACGCGAAAGTACGCCGCGCCATCCTCGATAAGAATGTGCGCGTTGCTCCGGGCGACACGATTGGCTACGATCTCGATCGCGACCGCCAGCGCGGCTATACCGTTACTTCGACCGGCATTGTGGTTGTGGAAGGCGTGCGCTCACGCGTTGAAATCGCCCGCCTGCAGGTGTAGGACAAGCTTCAGCTTGTCCTCCGAGGCGGAGCTCGACGAATTCCGAGAACTGCTGCGGAACTCACTTCCGCCGCAGATTTTCAGCTTCCATCCGCGCCGCCGAAATCAGGTTGAGCGACACCTGTTTCGACTCGCTATCCCCTACGGTTACCACCGTACTCATGTCGTCGAACGCCCGTGGAAAGTCGGGATCTGCGAAAGGCAGAGCTTCTCCGAACGGCAATTCAGGAACGGGAGCCAACCGCTCCCACGCATACATGCGATAGGTCCCCGGCGTAATGTTACTCATTGTGAAATGCCCCGTCGCATCGGTACGGACCGTCGGGTGGAGTTCCGGCCGATACATTGCGGCGACCGGTCCATCGGGCACCAGCGTCACGATGGCCGCGGAGGGCAGCGCTCCGTCCGGATTCACGACCGAGCCCGCAATCGTACCCGCCGTCATGCTGATGGTGATCTGCAACCCCAGGCGCGTCTCGCCCGCCACATCGATAAAGGAATCGACGCACTCCCGCCCGTCGAAAAGCACGGACTGGACGAAACTTCCGGGCGGCGGCCTCAGATCCAAACGATATCTGCCAGGCTCCACGTTCTCGACCGCGAAAGTGCCGTCGCTGTGAACTCCTATGCTCACGTAAGAGAACATCGAGGAAGACGCAAGATCCATCAGTATGATTTCCGGCACAGGCGGAGAAGCCGCGCCGGCCTCTTGCGGTTTTGCATTTCCCTTCGGGCGATCCGGAACGATTCTCACGGAGCCATGCAGTTCCGGCGGTGGATGAACCACAACGACCACATCCTCCACATCCCGATTCGTGACGTCGGCTTTGGCCCGGCCCGCAGGACCGAAATCCATAAACCCGCTTCCTTCCCCTACGGCGAGCAAGTCCCAGACTCCGGACGGGACACCGGCAATGTCAAACGTCCCATCGGGTTCCAGCGACTGCCCCTCTCCGGCATCTTCGTCAGATTCCGCTGGCTCTTTGAATGCGGCAATTTTCGTCGGATACGCCGGAAGGACACCGACCACCTTGCCGCGCACATGGAATACGTTCGTCTTCCGAAGCCGCACGTTCAACTCCGGCATCGGCTGCCCGGCCACCACGTCAAGCCCGACAGCCGCGGCCGAGTCTGAAACTCCGGGATAGTAAGTTGTGACGTAACCTTGTTCGGGCTCACCGCTTGCCGCCGTCGCGGACTTATTCGGGGGCCGGGCTGGCTTGGGTGGACCAAAGCGGAGATACGAACGACCGGGCCGCAGCATCAACCTGTACAAGCCGTTCGCATCGGTCTGCACGCTTGTGCCGCCGTGCGCCGCGAGGTACACGCGGCCATTAACGACCATGTCGCGCTGCATGGCGTCAACCGTTACACCTAGCATTGGATTGCCATCCTCGTCGGTCACCTTGCCCGAAAGAACAGCCAGCGGCGTCATTTGGATTGCTGCGCCCGTCATGCGTTGCCCGGCAGTAAGCTCCAGCGGCGCACCCTGATAGTAGTCGTAACCATCGTGCGAAGCCGACAGTGCATATCGCCCCGGTGCCAGACCAGAAAAAATAAAATGCCCAAACGCGTCTGAGGTGGCCGTGAAATCTATCACTTTGTCGCCTTCGTGCTCAACCGTCTTCCTCGCCAGTGTCAAACTAGTCCCCGCCAGTGGGAGACTACTGTTGCCAACCGTGGTTCCTTCAATGGCTGAGAGTGCGCTTTGATTCGCTAAAATTACGGGCGGCGCTTGCTGCCCCATAGACATACTCGCAAGGAACGCACTCACTACCGTCAGGCATAACAAACGCGGCTTGCATGGGAACGTCACAGTAACCGAGACGATACCACCATCCGCGCCGTTACAAGCATCTCTGCCCATGAGCCCCGCCCACGCTATAGAATAATCGGAGTCCCTGATATGTCAAGATCCATACCCTCATTTCTGGTTGCAGCCGCACTCCTGCAAACTCTGACGCTCCACGCGCAAGCGCCGACCCCGGTCGCTGTTTACACCGCTGGCCCGGATTCCCAGCCCCAGCCCAATACCCCCAAAGGCGTTACCACCAAATACCAACTCGCGCCCGGCAAGTTCTACCCCGGCACGCCCCACAACTACCAGGTCTACGTCCCCGCCCAATACGATGCGTCGAAACCCACGCCGTTCATGATCTTCCTCGATGGCGGCGGCGAAGTCACCGGTGGCCCCAAGGTTCCCGTGGTCTTCGACAACCTGATCGCGAAAAAAGAAATCCCGCCCATGATCGGAATTTTTATCGATCCCGGCATTCTCCCCGCCATCAATGACCAGGCCCAGCGTCGCTTCGAGCGTATTTTCGAATACGACACCATCAACGGCCGCTTCGGCCAGTTCCTCATCGATGAATTGATCCCCGAAGTCGCGAAGAAATATAATCTCTCGAAAGATCCGAACGACCGCGGCATCCAGGGCACCAGCACCGGCGCTGTCGGGGCTTTCATGGCCGCTTGGGAGCACCCCGATCAGTTCCACCGCGTCATTAGTTTCATCGGCACTTTCGTCGCGATGAAGGGCGCGGATACTATGCTCGCCATCATCCGAAAATCCGAGCCGAAGCCTATTCGCGTCTATATGCAGGATGGCCGCAACGACCATCTGGTTCCGGGGCAACCGTTTGGAACCTTCTTCGCCGGCAGCTGGCCCATCAATAACGAAGTGCTCTACGAAGATCTGCAGTTCGCTGGTTACGACGTGCATTACGAACTCGGCGAAAGTGGACACGACGGTCGGCAGACCTCCGTCATCATGCCGGACGTTCTGCGCTGGCTTTGGCGCGACTACCCGAAGCCGATCACCGCACAGCTTCCGGGCGGCTTCGGCAAGCCAGGCTGGGATCCGCGGGCGCAGGTCTTTTCGACAATATCTATCGACAAACCGTGGCAGCAGGTCGGGGCCGCATACAAATCGGCGGTCAGTCCCGCACCCGATAAAGAAGGCAACGTCTACTTCGCCGACCCCACCGCCAGCGTGATTTATAAATCCGATGCCGATGGCAAAGTTTCCACATTCAAGAGCAACACCGCCGGGGCGAAAGCTCTGCACGTGGGAGCCGATGGACGCATCTACGCGTCACAGCCACAGCAGAAGCGTATCGTCTCGTACGGTCCAACTGGTGATGAGAAGATCGTCGCGCAGAATGTGGTCGCGGACGATCTCGCCGTCACAGTGAAAGGCGCGGTCTACTTCGTTGACAGCGCACATAAAACAGTCGGACTCGTTGCGCCCGGGGCAGCCGCTGCCGCCAAGCCGCGTACCGTTTTCGAGGGCACGGAAATGCTGCTGCCCGCCGCGCTCACGCTTTCGCCCGACCAGGCCATGCTCGCGATCGGTGACGCGCAGAATAAATTCAGTTGGTCGACGCAGATCGCCGCCGATGGTTCGCTCGTCTATGGCGAACCTTTCTATCGCGTCGATATGCCGGATATTTCTCCTTACAGCGGAGTCTCCGGCATCACGATGGATTCCGAAGGCCAGGTCTACTTCGCGACCGCACTGGGGATTCAGTTCTGCGAAGCGAACGGCCGCGCCGCCGCGATTCTGAGCAAGCCGGAACTCGGTACGGTCACCGGCATCGCTTTCGGCGGCAAAGATCTCAACTGGATCTATGCGACAGAGAACGGTAAACTCTACCGCCGGCCATCTCTGCGTAAAGGCATCGCGGCGTGGGTAGTGGCGAAGCCGCCGAATCCGCCGCTGTAATATGCAAGGCAGGATGAGAATCCAATCCTTGTGGGGCTGGCTGCCCAGCGGTGTTTTTGCATTGCCCCGCCTCGCGCTGCCTGCGGCGGTACTCGCACTGCAGCTTCACGCCGCTCCGCCGGTCGATTTCGCACGAGATATCCGGCCTATCCTCTCTGACCGCTGCTTCTCCTGCCATGGACCCGATGAAGCCAATCGTCAGGTCGGTCTTCGTTTCGATATCGAAGGTGTCGCGACAAAACCCCGCGGCGCTCGCCCCGCTGTCATCGTCCCCGGCGATCCCGCCGCCAGCGAAATCCTGAAGCGCGTCGCACCGGCGGACCCTGCGATGCGCATGCCGCCGCCCTATTCGGACCACAAGCCGCTGACCGACACCGAAGTCGCCACGCTGCGCGCCTGGATCGAACAAGGCGCGAAGTTTCAAAGCCACTGGAGCTTCACCGCGCCCGTGCGCCCCGCTGAACCCGCCGTCCAAAACCGGACCTGGGTGCGCAATCCCATCGATTCCTTCATCCTCGCCCGTCTTGAAAAGGAAGGACTCAAGCCTTCCCCCGAGGCCGACCGTGATCGCCTCCTGCGACGCGTCAGTTTCGATCTCACCGGACTCCCGCCCACGCTGGCCGAACTCAACGCTTTCCTCGCAGACAAATCTCCGGAGGCGTACGAAAAGGCCGTCGACCGCCTGCTCGCCTCCCCGCGCTACGGCGAACGCATGGCCGTCGATTGGCTCGACGCAGCACGCTACGCCGATACGCACGGGTATCAGACCG
>CAIKAS010000176.1 GCA_903825445.1 uncultured Acidobacteriia bacterium | reverse complement strand
TGCGGCTGTAGTGCCGCCTGGAAAGGAGGCTGCGGGCAGGAATGCCCGCCCTCCAAGGTGCTATTGGAGGCTGTCTCGTTTGCCTCGGTTGCAGGTGGTGCAGAGTGTTTGCAGATTGTCGAGTCGGCTGGCGCCGCCCAATCTTAGCGGCACGATATGGTCTACCTCGATCGGCACGCCGGCGCGTTTACAGATGCAGCACGTGTACGAATCGCGCTTGAAGACGTTGAATCGGGTGCGCACAGAGAGGGTGAGTCTGCGCGGCTCGGCGGTTTGGATTTCGGGAATCACTCCGGTAGCGGAAACCTGGCTGGCGGCAATCAGCGCTTTCCTCCATGTTCCAAAGCGATGGCCGACGGTGTAGGCACAGACCGGAGTCTTGTATCGTTTGAAATCGGTTTGGCGGGGGCTGCGACCGAAATCGCGCTGAGTCTTATCCCAGACGCCGGTAAGTATTCTGATGAGTTCGGTGTTGGTCCACTGGCGGCCGCGCGTGGGGACGAGCCCCGCGCCGATCAGAGCGGCGCGCATGGAACCGAACCTGTTGATGACGGTTTTGGCGCCGACGCGGCCGTACTGATCGATGTCCTCAATGGTGACGGTTTTCTTGCAGAGTTGATCGGCGATGCGGCGCAGTTCGGCGGCGATGCTGTCGCGGTCGTAGGATTCGAGAAAGTCGATTTCGTATGGCATTCGGTGTTGTGTCCCGTTCGAAGATTAGCGTGACGGGGTGCCAGTAAATGCCGACAAAAATCGGATATGACTGAAGCTACGGCAAATAGAGATGCAAGATTACTGTGACCGGCTATTCTGGGTCGCGGTCGTCGGCGGCGGTGAAGTAGGCGCAGTCGGGATGCTGGAAGACGAGAGCGCTGACACTGGCTTCGGGGTCCATCATCATTCCTTCGGTAAGATTCACGCCGATTTCTTCGGGGCGCAGGAGTTTCCAGATGCCAGCCTGATCGTCGAGATTCGGGCAGGCGGGGTAGCCGAAGCTATAGCGTTTCCCGCGATAACGCGAGGTGAACCGCTCCTGCATCGTCATGGTGTCGGCGTCGGGGGAGCCCCAGTCTTCGCGGATGCGGCGGTGCAGCCACTCGGCGCAACCTTCGGCGGTTTCGATGGCCAGAGCCTGCAGGCCGTGGGCGCGGAAGTAGTCGCCGTTTTGTTTGAGCGCTTCAGACTTTTCGCGCACGCCGGCGCCGGCGGTGACCACGAACATGGCGAGGTGATCGCGCTGGCCTTTAGACGGCGGCAGGATGTAGTCGCTCAGGCAGAGACCGTTGGCGCGGGGCTGGCGACCGAAGTGGAATGTGTGGAGCGGCGATGCGGCGCCAGGCTCGAATAGATTGATCGAATTGCCATCGCGCTCGGCTTCGAAGAACTGCCAGACGGCTTTGACCTTGAGGTATCCGGCTGCTTCCTTCTTGAGCGATTCGACGAGGTTATAAAGTTCCTGCGCCTTGGAGTCGCCCGCTGCGAGGTTCTTTTCGAAATTGCCTTTGTAGCCGAGATGACGGCCGTAGAGCATGAACGGATTGATATAGCTCCAGATGCCGGAACTGCCGGCGAGCTGGGGCACGTCGCGGAGGCGGCGCTCAAGATACGGTACTGCGGGAATCGGGATATCGATGCGCACTTTGTTGCTGCGTTCGGTAGAGACGGGCACGGCGGGCGCGGCTTCCACAGGTTCGGCGAATGCGCCAGGGACCTGGTTGGTGTTGGCTGCGAGCAGGGCTTCGCGCTCGGCGGGGTCCATGAGCTGGTTCATGAGACGCAGTCCTGTCATGGCGTCTTTCGCGTAGCAGACTGCTTCGCCGTAGGCCGGGGCGATTTTGTTGACGGTGAACTTTTCGGAGAGCGCCGCGCCGCCGACGAGGATGGGCACGCGGATGCCTGCCTCTTTGAAATCGGCTGCAGTGATCACCATTTGTTGGGCGCTCTTGACGAGGAGGCCGGAGAGTCCAATGGCATCGGGCTGGTGCTCGCGGAAGCCCTGAATGAGCTGGTCGGACGCGACTTTGATGCCGAGGTTCACGACCGTGTAGCCGTTGTTGCCAAGGATGATCTCGACCAGGTTCTTGCCGATGTCATGGACGTCGCCCTTCACCGTTGCGAGCAGGATCTTGCCGCGCGCGGCGGTATCGGCCTTCTCCATGAACTGCTCCAGGTGGTTGACGGCGGCCTTCATCGCCTCGGCGGATTGCAATACTTCGGCGACGATGAGTTCGTTGGCGTTGAAGAGGCGGCCGACTTCGGACATGCCTGCCATGAGGGGCCCGTTGATGATGTCGAGCGGGGCGGCGCCCTCGGCACGCTTCAGTTCGAGATCGGCAATGAGGCCTTCTTTGGTGCCTTCAATGATGTAGTTGGCGAGGCGCTGATCGAGTGGGAGGTCGGCGGCTTTCTTCTTGACGACCTGGGTGCGGCCGCGGAAGAATTCGGCGATCTTCGCGATGTGGTGCTGGTTGATTTCGACTTTCTGTTCGGGAGTTTGTTCGCGCCAGTCTTGCGGAGCTGGGATTTCGGGTGGCGGCGTATTGAAGAGCAGCCACTCGGCCAGATGACGCTCTTCCTCCGGGATGGAAGCGAAGCGCTCCAGTTTTTCAGCGTTGACGATGGCGAGATCGAGGCCGGCTTTGGTGCAGTGATACAGGAAGACTGAATTCACTACTTCGCGCGCGGAAGCGGGCAGACCGAATGAGATGTTGGAGACACCCAGCGTGGTCTTGACGTGGGGGATGTTGGCCTTGATCAGACGCAGCGCTTCGATGGTTTCGACGGCGCCGCCGATGTAGTTGGCATCGCCCGTGGCGCAGGGGAACACGAGCGGATCGATGATGATGTCTTCGGGCGCGACACCGTACTTGTTGACGAGCAGGTCGACGGAACGCTGCGCAACTGAGAGTTTGCGTTCGCGGGTGAAAGCCTGGGCCTGCAGCTTATCTTCATCGATAGTGCCGACGACGAGCGCCGCGCCGTATGACTTCGCGAGAGGCACCACGCGCTCGAATTTCTCTTCGCCATCTTCGAGGTTGATGGAATTGATGATGCTCTTGCCCTGGCAATAAGTGAGGGCGAGTTCGATGGCCTTCGGGTCGGTGGTATCGATCATGACCGGCGCCTGGATGACGCGGATCAGTTTTTCGTAGAAGAGCGGGATGTCCTGGAGTTCGTCGCGGTCGGTGTTTTGGAGGCAGACATCGATGACCTGCGCGCCGTTCTTCACCTGGCGGCGGGCGATTTCGACAGCCTCTTCCCACTTCTCGGCGGCGATCAGATTCTTGAACAGACGCGAACCAATGACGTTGGTGCGTTCGCCGACGATGAGCGGGCGCGTGCTGTCATCGGCCTCGACGAGTTCGATACCGGAGTAATAAGCGCGGCGCGATGCGGGTTTCACTTCGCGCGGCTCTTTACCCAGGACCATTTTCGAAATGGCGGCGATGTGGCGATCCGTAGTGCCGCAGCAGCCTCCAACAATGTTGAGCCAACCTTTGCCTGCGAAGACTTCGAGCTGGGCGGCAAGCGATTCGGGCGTTTCGAGATAGAGGCCTTCGTGAGTGGGCAGGCCCGCGTTTGGATAGCAGGAGATGCGGGTCGAGGCCATGTTCGAGAGGCTGCGAACGTGGTCCGTCATGAACTCCGGTCCAGTGGCGCAGTTGAGGCCGATGGAGAGAAGATCCTGATGGCCGATGGAGGCGAAGAGCGCTTCGGCGTTTTGGCCGGCGAGCATGGTGCCGGTGGGCTCAATGGTGCCGGAGACCATGACGGGGATGCGATGGCCGAGATCCTTGTTAAGGCGTTCGATGGCGAGGAGCGCGGCTTTGATAGTGCGGGTATCGTTGGAAGTTTCGACGAGGAAGATGTCGACGCCGCCATCGGCCAGAGCGGCGGCCTGATCGTAGAAATTCTGGACAAGTTCCGGGAACGTGATGCCACCGACGACGCTGATGGCCTTGGTGGTGGGGCCGATGGAACCGGCGACGAAGCGGGGCTTCTCGGGCGTGGAGAACTTGTCAGCGGCCTTGCGTGCGAGTTCGGCGGCGACCTTGTTGAGGGCGAAAGCTTCGTCTTCGACGTGATACTCGTTGAGCACCAGGGCAGTGCCGCCGAAGGTGTTGGTTTCGATGATGTCGGACCCGGCGCGGAGGTAGGCTTCGTGAACCCCGCTGATGACGTCCGGGCGGGTCTTGACCAGGTATTCGTTGCAGCCTTCGAGGAGGTGGCCGCCGAAGTCGTCAGCGGTCAGGTTGCGGTCCTGCAGCATAGTGCCCATGGCGCCATCGAGCACGAGGATGCGGGAATTGAGTGCGTTGTCGAGGGCTTGCTGGCGTTGGTCGAAAGTTTTCACAGATGCTTCCAGAATGAATGAGTTACAACATACATCAACACATCAAAATATATTGATGCATCTTGAGGATAACATACTCAGAACCATACCTCAATTCTTTGTCGGTAGGAACGGGAGAGGCCATTGGTGGAATTTAGCCAGACTGGTGGCTGGTGAACAGGGCTTCACTGGCGATTCTCACATGTTTTCAATGATTTAGGAATGGCACATAGCATGCTCCTAAGGGGACGGAGGTTGTAAGAGCCATGAAAAAGCTAATGACTTTCGTTCTTGGGGCGACGATGATGTTGGCGCCTGCGTTTTTGGCACCCGCGACGGCCTCGGCCGCACGCATCTTTATTGGCGGGGGTTTCTACGGCCCCGGCCCTTATTATTGGGGACCGGCCTGGGGTCCGGGGTATGCGTTCGTGGGTCCTGCGATGGGCGAAGTGAAGATTGATACGAAGATGAAGGACGATGAGGTGTTTATCAACGGGGCCTTCGCCGGGATGACGAAGGACTCGAAGACCTTCCATCTGCGGTCTGGCACGTACAATATCGAAGTGCGGCACGCAGGGCAGACTGAAGTGAATGAGAAGGTGTTCGTGGCGGCGGGTAAGACGCTGCATCTGCACCCCGAAGTGTAACGATCTTTTTGTTTTTGCAGCCTGCTCCGCCGGCGTCCTCTGCGCCGCGCGGAGCAGGCTGCATTGTCATGGCGAACACCGAATTCGACTCTTTAGGGAAAGTTGGGGCTACCCATTCCATTCGGGAGTTTTTTGACATATAATCTCAGGCCGGGAGGTTACCGATTCTATGTCGATTCAAACGATGGGGCTCATGCTCCTGGTACTGGCCACGCTGGCTGTGGTCGCTTACAGAAAGTTCGTAACACGGGAAGAAGACGATCTGGTTCATCTGGGCGAAGGCTCCCTTCAACACACCACGAAACAGGAAGCGCTGGCCAAAACGTTGTCTCAACTGGACAGGATGACGAAGATCCTGATCAGTGTTACGGTAGTTTACGGCCTGGCGCTGGGCGCTTCGATGATCTATCAGGCAC
>CAIKAS010000175.1 GCA_903825445.1 uncultured Acidobacteriia bacterium | reverse complement strand
CGGTAGGCGATTTCGTCGCGCTTCTGAGTAGTGGCGAACCCGGCTGTCTTGGCGTTCTCTTTCTCCTGCTGGATGGCGTAACGCTGCGGCATGTTGAAGATGAACTCGGTGGCCTTGGCCTGGACAATGGCGGGGGCGGAACCTTCCATGCTGAGCGGCATGCCGTTGGTGTAGGCGAGGCCGGTACCGATGCCGACGCGCGGATAGAAGGGGTCGGCTGCGAGACGAACGCCCTGGGTGACACGAAGTTCATCGAGTTTCGCGAGCGTGACTTCGGGATTGCGGGCGAGACTGCGTTCCACAGCATCTTTCATGGTGAGCGTGTAGGTCTCGGCCTGAGCGGTGACGGCCAGGGACGTGACAGCCCAGGCAGTCAGAAAAACAAAATTGCGCATGAACTATTCGTAGCGCAGTGCTTCGGTTGGATTCAACTTCGACGCGCGGCTGGCCGGTAAAATGCCGAAAACAAGGCCTACGAGACTGGAAACCGTGAAAGCGATGACGATGGACCAAATGGAGATGGGGATGTTCAAATCCGTGAAGAAACGGACGCTCAAGGGCATGGCCACGCCGACCAGAATGCCGACGGTGCCGCCGGAAAGGCTGATCAGCACGGCTTCCAGGAGAAACTGCATCAGGATGACGCGGCGTGGCGCACCGATAGCTTTGCGGATGCCGATTTCGCGGGTGCGTTCGGTGACGGTGACGAGCATGATGTTCATGATGCCGATGCCGGAGATTACCAGCGCGATAGCGGAGACGAGCACGAGTACAAGAGTCAATACGACGGCGATGCTTTTGGCGGCGGCGAGAATGGCGCCAAGGTTCTCGACCTTGTAAGTGGCACCGATGCGGTGGCGGCTTTGGAGAAGTTCTTGTACTTCGGCGGTAACGGATTCGACATCGGCCGGATTGCGCACCTGAACGTAGAGGGGATCGATGCGCTCTACCGGAACGAAATATTGCTGGACGGTGATGGGGATCAGGACAGTTTCGTCGTTGAGTTCCGACTGGCCGAAGGTATCGACCTTTTCGCGGAAAGTGCCGATGACTATGAACTGCAGGCCGCGAATCTTGATGGTTTGGCCGACGGCGGCTGCCTGACTTCCGTAGATTTTAGTGGCGAGCTTTTGCGTGAGGAGGGCGACCTTCTGGCGCAGACTGATGTCGCCGGCGTCGAGGAAGCGTCCGGCGAGTACGACGATGTTGCGGACGGGTTTGTAGGATTCATCGGAGCCAATCACGAGCAGGCGCTGTTCGCGGCCGTTGATGAACATGGAATCGTAGTTGCTTTCGATTCCGGTGGCGGCGGTGATGCGGGCGGCGAGTTGATCGCGAACGGCCTGCACGTCGCCGGTTTTGATGTAATCGCCGCTGACTTCGGCGGTGGAAGACTGCGTGCCGATTTCATAGGAGGCGAAGATCATGTTGGAGCCTACGCCTTCGATCTGGTCGAGGATGTAGGTCTGGCTGGTGAGCGAGATGGTGACGACCAAAATGACCGAGGCCGTGCCGATCACCATGCCGAGCGCGGTGAGGAGGGAACGGACGGGATTGTGGCGCAGAGCCAGAACGCTGAATCGAAGTGCTTCGCCGAAGTGCACGAGTAGTTGTGTGGGGCCTTCTCTATTGACTGTAATGCATGGGGGCAGGCAAGTTTAACGCATAGGTGGGGGGAAGGGCCTGTGGCAGACGTTTTAACCGCTCCCCCGACGGTCACGGTTCGGTAACGGAAGACGCGGCGTGCGGGCGAGGTGCGATAGCCTGATGACTATGGACGATAAAAACTCGGGCGCACTCGTTTTTTTCGGCGCGACAGGCGACCTGGCTTTCAAACAGATCTTTCCGGCGCTTCAGGCGCTGGTGACCAGGCACGGCCTCAACATTCCAATTATTGGCGTGGCGAAGGCGGGCTGGAATCTGGACCAGTTGAAGGCACGCGCGCGGGACAGCATCGCGCAGCACGGCGGTGTGAACGAAGCCGAGTTCGGCAAACTGGCGGGGCTGCTGAGATACGTGGATGGCGACTACCGCGATCCGGACACGTATTCACGTTTGCGCGCGGAACTGGGAGAGGCTAAACGACCGCTGCATTATCTTGCCATTCCGCCGAGCATGTTCGGTCCGGTTGCCGAGGGTCTGGCTAAGTCCGGCTGTGCGACCGACGCGCGGGTGGTGGTGGAAAAGCCGTTTGGGCGCAATCTTGAATCGGCGGTCGAGTTACAGGCAATTTTGCACGGGGTATTTCCCGAGCCGGGGATTTTCAGGATCGACCACTTTCTGGGTAAAGAACCTGTCCAGAACCTGCTTTATTTGCGGTTCGCCAACCTGTTTCTGGAGCCAATATGGAACCGGGTCTACGTGAGTTCGGTGCAGATCACGATGGCGGAAAACTTCGGAGTACAGGGGCGGGGCGGGTTTTACGAGGAGGCAGGCGCGATTCGCGACGTGGTGCAAAATCATCTGTTTCAGGTGCTGGCATCGCTTACGATGGATCCGCCGACAGGGGAAGAACATGACGCGATCCGCCATGAAAAGGCGCGCATCCTGCGAGCGGTTCGGCCGCTTAGCGACGCGGATATTGTGCGGGGACAGTTTAAGGGTTATCGGAACGAAGCGGGCGTAGCGCCGAATTCGCGGGTAGAGACCTATGCCGCCGTTAAACTTTTTATCGATACATGGCGGTGGGCGGGAGTACCTTTCTATATCCGGGCCGGCAAGTGCATGCCCGTTACCGCGACGGAAGTTGTGGTGAATTTTAAGCGTCCACCACGAGACACGTTCGGGGAGAGTGCGCCGGGCCTGGTGAACCGGCTTCGCCTGCGCCTGAGCCCGGAAGTGGTGATCGCGCTTGGAATGCGGGTGAAGCTGCCCGGCGAGCGGATGGAGGGTGAACACGTGGAATTGATCGCGATGCACCAGACGGGAGGCGATATGTCACCCTACGAGCGCCTGCTGGGCGACGCGCTGCGGGGCGACCAGTCGCTGTTCGCAAGCGAGGACGCGATTGAAGCGCAATGGAAGATTGTGGAGCCGGTGCTGGGCGATGTGACGCCCATCCACGAATATGAGCAGAACAGCTGGGGGCCGACGGAGGCGGGATTGCTGATGGGAGATCCGGGTGGCTGGCTGAATCCGGCGCCTACCGGAGTGCCGGCGGGCACTGCGACTTAGCTGCAGAAGAACAGAAAGCCCGGGACGCACGGCGAAAGCCGAGTGTCCCGGGCCAAAGTACCGCGATTCGATTAGCGCCGTGCGCGACGCTTGAGCAATCCCATCGCGACCGCGCCCGAACCCAGGAGCAATAAGGTGCCCGGCTCGGGAGTCGACGCAGGCGCCGTAAAGAAGTCGAAGTTGACGTTGATATCGTCCTCGACCCCATTATTGCTACCATTCTGGAAAATATTATTAAAGGCAGTGTCAACGCCCTCCCAGTTGCCGCCAACGTCCGCCTGAAAGACGAAGGTAGCACTGTAATCGCCCGTCACGAGGAACAACGGATATGACGGAGTTGTGGAGGCCCCCAGATTCGATTCCAGATCTTCCGGTCCGAGGCCGCTGACAGTAAGAAGCATCCGGGTGCTGTACCCTTCCCAGTCAGCGGTTGAACTGAAGGTATAAGTCGATCCAATATTGCCTGAATAGGACATCTGCCCGGTGTAGCCCTGGTTTGAATCTGTGACGTTATCGATTTCCGTCGGTCCCCAATACAAAGCCGAGAACTGGGTCGGATCGAAAGTGAAACCTGAGTAGTTGTAAGTCTGCCCGGTTGTTCCAGGATCGCCCGAACCGGAGAATGTTTCACCGCCGGGACCCGGGTAGCCTACGTCTGTCAGAATATCAGCGCTAAGCAGGGCACTGCCAGCCACAAGGGTCAAAATTAAAGTTGTGAGTGTCTTCATTTTTTACTGTTCCTTTAGATCAGGATGGCCGAGTGTAGCACCCGGAGGCGGGCAAGGCAACCGTTTTAGTACTAAGCTCAGGTAACAGGTCTTTAGGTGGACCTAAGGTACTGTATGGACCAGTAAGCTGCGGATCCGGGGCTCACGAGTCCCGGTTCCGGCGGATGGAAGGCAATCTGCTTGATTAATTCGCAGACACTATTACTGGTGATCCGCAGGTAAACAGACACACGGGACGAACGAAAGGGGAGCGTATGCAGCTGGGAATGATTGGTTTGGGGCGAATGGGCGCCAACATGGTTCGGCGGCTGGTGAAGGGAGGCCATCGCTGCGTGGTTTTCGATCAGTCTCGGAAGGCTGTCCAGGATCTGGCCGGGGAAAATATCCTGGCATCCACTTCGCCGGAGGACTTCGTTAGGAAGCTGGAGAAGCCACGGGCCATCTGGCTGATGGTGCCGGCGGCTGTGGTGGATGAGACGATCGCGGCTCTTGTGCCTTATCTGGAAGCTGATGACGTTCTGATCGACGGCGGCAACTCCTGCTATGTCGACGACATTCGGCGCGCGAAGGAGCTTGCCCTTAAGCAGATCCACTATGTAGATGTGGGAACGAGCGGAGGCGTGTTTGGACTGGATCGCGGTTACTGCATGATGATCGGCGGGGAGCCGGAGGTAGTGGAAACACTCGGCCCGCTGTTTGAGACACTGGCGCCGGGCAGAGGAGACGTTGCGCGGACGCCGGGGCGGGAAAAGATCGGCGGTAGCGCTGAATCGGGCTATCTGCACTGCGGGCCGAACGGGGCGGGACATTTCGTCAAGATGGTTCATAACGGGATTGAGTACGGAATGATGGCGGCATACGCGGAAGGGCTGGGGGTGCTGCGCGGCGCCGGCATCGGGGCGGGGGAACAGAGGGGCTCGGGGAAACAGACGGCGGATGCGGAGACGACGCCATTGCGCGATCCGGAATTGTATCAATACGATTTCAATTTGCGTGATGTGACGGAAGTGTGGCGTCGCGGGAGTGTGATCGCATCGTGGTTGCTGGATTTGACGGCTGCCGCACTCACGGAAGACCCGGAACTGACGCAGTTTGCGGGCAGGGTCTCGGACTCCGGCGAGGGGCGGTGGACCATCCAGGCGGCAATCGATGAAGGGGTGCCGGTGCCTGTGCTCGCAGCCGCGCTTTTTGAGCGGTTTGCGTCTCGCGGAGCGGCGGATTATCAGGGCAAGGTGCTATCTGCGATGCGATACCAGTTCGGTGGGCATCAGGAAAAGCCGACGGACGGTAAGCACTGAGAGCATTTCACCATTGGCACTTTGCGTGCAGGAAATGCCGCAAAGAATAACCAGATGGCGCTTATGCCGGATGTGTGTTGGCACCGGTAATCTCCGTCTTGTGTTGGGCCTGGTTGTAGAAGCGGCGCAATCAGGCCCAACTGGTTTTTACTTTGGAACGTTGAAATTCCCGACCGTATTCCGTCATAAGAGACATCCAGAGGACACAAGCGCATGACAACATTTCCAGTCCACGAAGACACTGATCGGCAACTGTTACCGCCGAACGATCCACAGACAGCGCAGGAAGACGATTTGAGAGACCTTGCGGCCGATTCGCAGGCGCGGGGAGAAAAGGTGGTTGCGGCGGACAGAGTGATGCCGTATACGTATCATCTGCCGGACTACTGGGTTGGGTAGGACCGGCTACTCGCCGTCGTCGTTGCCGCCAATGTACATGCGCAGGGCTTCGGCGATGGCAATCCAGATATTGATGAGTCCGATGCCGCTGATGGCACCGCGCACATAGCCTTTGATCCATATCCCGTGCCATACGGCCTGCACCTGTGCGGGTCCGAGCCAGGAGAAGTAGTTACCTGCCCAGCTGTCGGTCCACGGATAGATGAGCAGAAACAGACCCAATTCCAGGCAAAAGATGATGAAAATCACGGATGCGAAACGCCGGAACCAGTGTGGCTGGGGCGGGGCAGATGGCGCGGCTGGCACGGGCGGAGAATCGGGTTGGCGCGGCGCGGGACTGGTGGGATCGGGAGTCATGGTCTTCGCTGGTTAAGCGGCGAACATCTCCATTTGTCGATCCTCGGCCGCAGTCGAATAGAAAGCATTCAGGCGGACGGGTTCAAAACTGAAGCGGTGCATGGGCGTGGGGCCGAGGCGCTGGATGGCTGAGAGGTGTTCCGGCGTCTGGTAGCCCTTGTGGTTCGCGAGACCGTACTCCGGGTAGAAACGGTCCCAATCGCGCATCATCTGGTCGCGATAGACCTTGGCGATGATGGAGGCGGCGGCGATGGCGTGGCAACGCTCGTCGCCCTGAATGAGGGGCTGCTGGGGCAGGGCAAGTTCCAGAGGAACGGCATCGACGAGAACGAAATCGGACGCGGGATTGAGACCGAGGACGGCGGTTTTCATGGCCAGCCGAGAGGCCTGATAGATGTTGATGCGATCGATGGTGAAGGCGTCGACGGCGGCGATGGACCAGGCCACGGCGCGCTCGCGGATTTGGAGGGCTAGTTCTTCGCGGAGTTCAGGGTCGATTTGCTTGCTGTCGTTGAGCCCGCGAATGGGGGAATCGGGGGACAGGATCACGGCGGCAGCTACTACGGCACCGAACAGGGAGCCACGTCCAACTTCATCGGCTCCGGCGACCAGGCGGTAACCGCGCGCGCGCAGTTGGTCCTCAGTGTTGCTTTGGCACTTCCAATGAGGCTTTTGCCTGCCTGATTTGGATGCAGGCGGCGGAGAGGCAGGCGGTTTACGGCGTGTCGATTTCTCGTTGGGCATCGAAAAGAATAGACAACTGACGCGCCGTAAGCCGTTGCCGTAAGACTACTCGGCGCGTTCCTTGAGACGGGCGGCCTTGCCCTTGAGTGCGCGGAGATAGTAAAGCTTGGCGCGGCGAACTTTGCCTGTGCGGACGAAATCGATGTGATCCACGATGCTGGCGTGAAGCGGGAAAATACGCTCGACGCCCTGGCCGAAGCTGATCTTGCGAACGGTGATGGATTCACTGATGCCGGAGTTATTGCGGGCAATCACGACGCCTTCAAATACCTGGAGACGCTCTTTGTCGCCTTCCTTGATTTTCACGTGGACCTTGATGGTGTCGCCGGGGCGGAACGCCGGATGTTTGGCGGCGCGCAAATTCTTCGTGATGTACTTCTGTAACAACGCATTCTGCATATCGGGGCCCTTAATGGTGGGTTAAATTTCGCGGGTGGAATTCCCAGGTTGAACTCCCATGATACTACAAAGGCAATTGCGGGATCGGTTTAGGTGTGGGGGGCCGACAGAGAAGTGGTAAGTGTCAGGAAGCGTCGGCATTCGAGTACCGCTCCCTTACGGTCACGGCTCGGTAACAGAGTTGCGGGTCGGTTACGGTCGCAGGTCGAAGAGTGACGAGTTCCCCGGCGCTAGCGTGCGGGTGGAGGGCCTGGAGCGATGAACCCACGGCTACCTCTGCCACTGCCGCCACGTCCGCTGCCACCTCGGGCGCCCCTGCCGCTACTGCCTCGGCCGCCGGGGGCGGAAAGCAGTTGCACCATTTCATCGATCAGATCTCCGGCGATATCGGCATTGAGGGTAAACGACTGGCCAGCTTGCTCGACGGTGATTCCATCCCAAAAGCGCAACAGATCCGGTTTGTTTTCCGGCACATTGAGGCGTCCGAAGCCGATCAGGCCCTTGGCGGTGTCACGCAGCACGACAGCGTCTTTCTCCGTGGCTGCAGTGCAATGGATGGCAGCCTGAAAACCGGAAGCAACGGAGGTGGTAAACCACGTATTTTCAATGCCTTTGAAGATTGCCGAGAAGTCGATCCCGTTGCCGGTGCGGGGGAGGTTGTTGGCCAGGAACTGTGCGAAACCGGTGGAAACGCCCCAGAGCGGGGTCTGGTCGTTGATGGTCGCGACGCTTTTCAGAAGGGGAGATTGCGCGCCCTGGTGGGCGCCACGAGTCCACTCATCAAGGGCGGCTGTTACGGCAGGGATCTCTCCGGCGGCGGCGAGAGTGGAATCGAGCAGGCAGTAGCCGTAGTTATCGAGGGTGTGAATCGTATATTGCCCGTGGCGGACGGATTTCATGTCGGTCGCGGGACTCTGTTTGACGTTGAACCTGCCGCGAGCTAACAGGACACTGCCCTGGGGGATGGTGGCCAGCAGGACTTCGCGCACGTCGTGGCGAGGGTCAAAACCGGTTTCCCGAACAAATGCATCCAACTGCGGAAGTTTTTGCTGCGCCGTGAGTTTCTGGTAGAGGTCGGCGGCGAGCAATTGATCCATGTGCGCGCCCACCAGCGAAGTTGCGCCGGGTGGCACCATGCGGATCAGGACGTTATCGATGCGCGGGGCTGCCGATACCGCGGAGGCTGTGGCCAGGGCCAGCAGGAATCCAAGAGAGGTAACGGAACGGGAGTTCATTTGAAACATCAAAAACTTCTTCGGCGGAAATGCCAAATTCCCGCGGCCAGCACGACTGCACCGAACAATGCGGTGCTCCAAACGGGCATCCAGCTATCGACTGGTTCGTTGAGAATCAGGTGCCGGATGATGACACTGATATCGGAAGTCTTGGGCAGGACGTAGTAGAGGATGCGAACGACGTCGCGCGACCATTCTGAACTCAGGAGACGTTCGATGGTGGCGCGCTGGGCCAGAATTGGTGTCACGATCATGATGCCGAAGGTGGTCATGATGGCGACGGCGGCGCTTTCCCACAAGACGCCGACCAGGACGATTACGGCCAGCAGCACTGCAAAGATGAAGGTTGTAAAGACGCTGGAAAGCAGATAGCCCGCGCCCCACATGCCGGTCTTGATGCCGAAGATGATCCAGGATCCGAGCGTCAGATAAGCGATGTTGGCGGCGACTACCAGCACGTTGCCGACGTAGCGGCCCAGGAGCAACTGGGAGCGCGAAACCGGCTTTGAGAGCAGCAGTTCGATGCGGCCAGGTTCGAACACGGCAGCCACCAGACCAGCGGAGGCGAAAACTGAAAGCGCCATGCCGAAGAAATACATGGCCATGGCGATCACGCTTTGTGTTTGGTGGACGAGCCCTTCCACGTCCGTGGTGGGCATGGCACGGCCGAAAATCGTAATGGTGGCGAGCGCGCCGGCGACGACGTCGATGCGCATGATGAAGACCAGGAAGGCCAGCAGAGCAGTGGAGCAGCCGGCGAAACCCCAGAAGATGCGGCGCGCGAAGGCTTCGCGGAAAGTGTCACGGATCAAGGCGGCAGCGGGGATCAGGCGGGAGCTCATTCGCCCTCCACAGTCTTCATGAAGACCTCTTCGAGCGTGCTGCGGGTGCGGCCGAAGGTTTCGACTTCGCAGCCGTTGGCGCGGGCCAGATCAAGAGCCTGATTCGCTTCCGGGCGTGTGGCAAAAAGAAGCTGGAGGAGGCCGTTGGTGCTGGCGGCAGTTCGGGCCCGGCTGCGCAATTCAGTTTCGAGTGTCTCAGTTGCACCGTTGATTTCGAGGCGATAGCCGCTGCCGCTGGTCAATTCGAGCACCGTGCCACTGAGCGCCAGCTTGCCTTTCTGGATGATGGCTACTTCGCGGCAGAACAGTTCCACTTCGGCGAGGAGATGGGAGTTCAGGAAAATGGTGACACCCTGTTGTTCGAGCGAGTGCAGCACTTCCCGGATTTGCTTTCTGCCTACAGGGTCCACACCGTCGCTCGGTTCGTCAAGAACCAGCAGCTTCGGCGCGCGCATGAGCGACTGGGCAAGGCCGACGCGTTGCAGCATACCTTTGGAGTATTTGCCGAGACGCAGGTGGTGGGCGCGTTCGTCGAGACCCACCTGGGCGAGGAGTTCCGGAATGCGGCGGCGGCGCGCGGCGGAGTTCATGCCGGACAATGCGCCGTAGAAATCCAACATGTCCCAACCTGTCATGTAAGTGGGGAAGCGGTGGTTCTCGGGGAGATAGCCGATGGGCGCGCGGGCTGCCGGCTCACGCGAATCGCGACCGAAAACGACGGCGCGACCGGCCGTGGGATGTGCGGCCGACAAGAGCATTTTGACGAATGTCGTTTTGCCTGCTCCGTTAGGCCCGAGCAGACCATATGTTGAGCCGGAGGGAACGCGGAGGGAGATGTTATCAACGGCCGTCAGTTCACGGCGGGGCCAGCGGGTGCGGAAGACCTTGGTCAGGTTTTCGGTCTCGATGGCGTAATCGGGCATTCTCAGTAGTTTACGAAATAATTGCGGGAAAGTTTCATCCGCTTAGTTGCGGACACCGGGCGCTTCGGTACGCCCCGCGAGAGGCTGGACAGCAGTTCCTCCGCAAACAGCGACACCGGTCTTCATGAGCGCGATCAAAAGATTTCCCAACATGGCGTAGAGCACCTGCTCGGTAAGCGGCTGCCTGCCTGGCAGGCGAAATGACGCGGGCAGCTCTTTGGCTATACGCAGCTTCAAACCATTAGACACGTTTCGGCCGGATCTGTCACGTTTATTCGCGATAGAAATCGGCGTTTGCATGACGTTGCCGGTGCGGCCATCGACATAGAACTGGCAGCGGGAGAACCAGCCGAGGTTGGCGGGATCGGCGGCATCGAAAAGAAGCAGAGGGGAATCGCGCTCGGTGGCGGTCAAATCGAGAACGATATTGCCTGGAGATTCCTTGGCGCGGGACTCAAAGCCAGCCTGAGTGGCCACTTCGGACACAGCGGCCGGATCGATTTCAAGGAGGATGAACTTGTGGGGGCCTGCCTGGAGTACCTGCATGGGAGGTTAGACTGCCTCCAGCATGCCCGCGCAGGCGAGGTCGGCTGTATCGGCGAAGGGGATCACAGAATCGAGGTGCGTCATATGGAAGACTTCGCGAACGGTTCCGGCGGTACCGGCGACACAAAACCGCCCGCCAAGCTTCGTCATTTTACCGAAGCACAGTGCGATGATGCCGATCCCCGCGCTATCGATGTAGGTGACATGTGACATATCGAGCATAACTTTCCGAACGCCGTCATTAATGGCTTTTACTACCATTTCTTCGATCTGCGACGTCTCGCGGCCGAAAGTGACTCTGCCGCTGAGTTCGACGACTAAGATGTCTGGTTCCACAGTACGGGTTGTTACATTTTGCGGCATGCGGTTCCGAAGTCCAGAATAGCAGTGATTGGGACGGGGAATTATTGCGGCTTACGGGAGTAGACGGCGACCTCGGTTTTGCCGGCATCCCGGGTGGATAGAAGGGAGAGTCCGTCGGCAGCAAGGGAGGCAGTCGCTGTGTCGTGCTGGAGCTTCGTTGTGTAGGGAGTGAAGGCGAGAACGCTGCGGGGAGCCGGGCAGCGTGAGGCGGCCAGTTCGGGGTGGAAGAAGGCGTATGACCGAAGTTCCTCAGCCGGGACGACTATGAGGCATGCGCCCTGATTGACTTCGGTGGCGAGGGCATCGGCGGCGATTTGCCAATTCTCGCGCGGGCTGGTGAAGAATTTGACGGTTTGCCAGAGACAGAGGCAGGTAAATATTGAGGCGATCGCGTATCCCGTACGGGGGCGCGTTTCGATGCCCAGTCCGGCCAGGATTGCGACTGCCGGGAGCACCCACATGATCTGGCGCGTGGCGACGAAGTAGCCGAAGAAGCCATCGGCGAGGACCGCTAGCACCGCGGGCACCACGATGAGACTGGCGAGCAGGACTCCATTTCGGGACGGCCGAACTCTATTCTGCGACCTGCGATCGTGGGCGCGAAAAGCGAAGACGAAGAGAATGATGAGGAGTCCCGAACCCCAGTAGCCTGCACCAGCGAGTTCGCGGAAGAGCATGAGCGGTGTTTTCCAGGAGACGGAGAAGTGCACCCCGGCGCCTTCGATGTTGGAAACCCAGACGGCTTTCGTCCACAGGTACCAGGGAAGGAAGGAAGCAACGGCAACGGCAGCGGCTGCGGCAGTCCACATTGCTAGCTTGTTTTCCCGGTATGCAATCGCCCATAAGAGGTGAGCCGGGGCCACGAAAAGGGTGTATGGCTGGGTGTAGACGGCGGCGGCCAGGGCGAGGCTGTAGAGCGCCGCGGGATGCCAGCCAGGTTGAGCCACGAGGCGCAGGAATAAGAGAGTCGCGAGCGTGGAGAAGAACAGTGCAGGACCGTAAGTGCGGGATTCGCAGGCGTAGCGCAGGGTAAGCGGGAAGATCGCGAGGAGCGCGGCGCCGAGCCATGCTTTCTTCAGACTAAGCATGCTTCCGAGCAGGGCGGTTAAGAAAATGGTGCCTGTGGCAAAGACAGCGGACGGGAGGCGGGCGAGGCGCACGGAGTACCCGGCGAGAGCGAAGACCGCGTGCTGAAGAAGATAGCCGAGAGGCGCGGCACCGGGGTGACGCGGCAACAAGTGGATGAGTTGGCTGGTGGTGGTGCCGCGGGTTTCGACGAGTTGGAGGATTTCATCCAGCCAAAGTGAGAGACGGCCGGAGAGAACGAGAGCGATGGCTAAGAAGGGGATGGTTACTATGAGGGCATCGCGCCAGGGCAGCGGCTGACTGTCGGTTGCGAGTGACGGGCGCGTTTGCGGGTCCACAGATCACCAGTGTAGAGCGGATGGTTCGGGTTTGGCGGGTTCACTTGGCATTTCCGGTCAGGCTGCGCTTAATTTGGATTGACAACGGATTACGGCACGCGCATAATCGTTTATCGATATATCGTTATTCGCTATGCCAAAACGAAAGCTTGATCCATTGCCGTCCGCGGCTCTTAATATCCTGCTGGCACTGGCAGGTGAAGACCTTCATGGGTACGCGATTATGCGGCAGGTTGAGCAACAGACAAGTGGACGTGTGCGTTTGGGGCCGGGAACGTTGTATGGATCGCTGCGAACGCTTTTGGAAGCGAATCTCATCGTGGAAATCGAAGGTAGCTCGGGCCCGGAAGATAATTCAGAGCGCCGTCGTTATTACCACCTGACGTCGGCGGGCCTCAAGCTGGTGCGGTCGGAAGTGGAAGGGCTCGCACAGACGCTTCGAATTGCCCGGGCCAAGCGCATACTGCGAGGAGCCGATGTTTGAAAGAATCTACGATCTGCTGTTAAAGCTCTATCCGGAGCATTTCCGCCAGACATACGGCGACGAAGCGCTGCGGCTGGTGCGTGATCGCGCGCGTGACGAAAAGGGGCTTCTCTCCGGTTTGCGTCTATGGCTTGATCTGCTGCTGGATCTGAGGGTGTAAAAAGGATTGTGTAAACGCGGTTCTCGTGGACAGACGACCATAGGAGAACCGAATGACAATCCGAAAAGAGTTAATCGACGAGCTGATCGCGACGAGCGGGGG
>CAIKAS010000174.1 GCA_903825445.1 uncultured Acidobacteriia bacterium | reverse complement strand
GTCTTCACTACATAATCATCAAGAACCGCAACTCCTGTTGCTTTATCCCCAGCCGTTAAATCGATTCCTACTATCCGCGAGCCCATCGGGATGTGTTGGGGTGGCTGAATATGCGCGGCGAGAACGTTTCTGTGGGGTTGCGGCGCGGCCTCGAATTGAAATTCTGATTGCACGGCCGCTGATCTGCTTGCCGAGAGAGTGTCGCGTTCTAGTCGGCTTGCCAAGATCCAAACCCTGAGTTCCCCGTGGGACATACGATTGAGAACTAGCGGCGCATTGATTCGACGTAATGCAGCCTCACCAAACCGAAGATTTAGCAGATGAGATCGTGCATGTGCATCTGAACCAAACGAGATCGCGCAACCCGCTTCGACAGCCTCTTTAAGTAAATTCAAAGGGAGGTCTAGGCGAGAGGGAAAGCAATTCATCTCCAGAGCCACACGCCAACGCGCACACAACGCGAAGATCTCCCCCCAAAACAGTTCAGCAGGTGGACGAAGATAGTCCGGCACACCAGGCTTCCCGATGACGGCGGAGGTCGGGTGCGCCAGGATATCGACACATCCAGACTCTATCGCTCTCAGCAATCGGTCCGTATTGTGCCGAGCGCTAGCCGTCCAATTCGAATGAACGGAAGCCACAACCAGATCGGCAGCCCTAAGAAGTGAATGGGGGAGATCGAGCGTGCCGTCCTTTAAAATGTCTACCTCGACACCGTGGAGTACCGGGCATACGGGACCAGCGAGAGTAAGGGCGTTAGCCTGCCGCAGCCACAGAAGGGGGGTAAGGCCGCCTTGGAGCTTGCTTGTGCGGCTATGATCGGTGACAGCAAAGTAGTTGAGCCCACTGGCGACCACTGCCATTGCCATAGTGTTTACCGAAGCGCTTCCATCCGACCACGCTGTATGCAAATGCAGATCAGACGCGAAGTTGCGGGTGTTCCCAGAGGCAATCGGATCGAGGGCCATGGCCATTTCGGCGATGCTTGTCTTTGAGCCCTCGCCATTTTGGTGAAAGACAAAAGTCCACCCCATCTGGTGTTTCACGGTCAAGACAGCACTGTCCGGGCTTGGTTCGCGCCGAAACTGCTTTTCCCGTTTCAGCGCCTTATTTATAGCGATGGTGACCGCCTCCCAATCGCTGTCACTACTGATTTCGACCGCTTGCGTCACCGGACAAAATGGATCTGAGATTCCTGACAGGCTCCAAGCCAGCGCGTGGCCGTGGAACTCCTCAGTTGTCTGTAAAAATCGCAAAAGCGGTGGCACAACGTGGGCCGTTTGCCAAGGCCCAATGTTCTTTCCAAGATACAGATCATTGATCCTATCGCGATCAAGCGACAAGTCCACTGCCGTTTGACTGAACCACTCTTCAGCCAAAGAGCGCGACGCAACCGTCAGCGCTATTTTATTGGGCCCAAGCCCCCTAACCGACCGCAAGCGTAGGCACCTAGCGAATCGTTCGTTGCGGTACGCGCGCAGTTCGGGAATGCTACCCGTCCGCCGAATAGTATTCAAGTACTCGCGAATTCGCGACGATGGGACATAGTCCAGATCTTGATCATGTGCCGAGCCATCGAGCCAGCGGTCGATGGTCGTACCGTATCCATCAAGACTGTATCCCGCCCGCCAAAGCGAGAAGGTTCGATATTTCGGCACCTCGGTGGCTCTCGCGAGCGCGTCGACTTCTAAAAGGAAGGCTAAATCGTAGAGCGGCTGAACATACTCGAAATCCCTAATACGAAAATAGTCCGCATCCAGCGGGCTGACAGCGGCCTCTCCGGTCGTAACAACTCCTCGCCTTCCCTTCGGAGATCGTGCATCGGATCGAATCACGTGGCACTCAGTTCTTCATCTACCAGCGAGGAAAGGCGGGCGTAAAAAGATCGATCCTGGACAAAATCCCATTCGTCCATCGGCACGCGGATCTTCTTGCCCGCATACCGATTGAAGTACTGCTCATACAATCTGTTCACCGAGGCGTAGTATTCAGGGTCGATGGACTGCTCAAACTCGCGGTCTCTGCGACGAACACGCTCGACGATGAGGTCCGTGGTTGCTGAAAGAAAGATCAGTATCGTTGGCTCCGGAGTTTTATTTAAACAGAATTCGTACATCTCCCCGAACAGGCGTATTGCAACTGCATCCGAGAGGTTCAAATCAGCATAGATCAGATCCTTGCCAAGGTGAAAATCAGCAACCACTTCTGATGTTTTTATCGTATTCGCCGCGTGCTTAAGCTGATGAAAGTGGACCAAGAGAAATGCAAACTCCGTCTCGGCTGCATTCGCCGCTGGGTCGGCATAGAACGCACGAAGGAAAGGATTAGCCTCAAAGTCTTCGAAGAGTGCAACACAGTTTCGATGTGCGGCGAGACCTTCAGCCACCGTGGTTTTTCCGGCACCCAAACATCCATCGACCGCTATTAGCATTGAGCTCCTCGAAATGGCTTCAGCCCGCAGAATGAGCCCGGAGGTTCGGTCATATCGTTCACCCCTTTACCCTCAAGACAACTGGGGCACGAACGATCTGAGGAGGCACGCTCAGACGATGTAGTGATAGCGCGATGGGCATTGACTGTATAGCAGATTGGGGGCTTGATCGCGTCCTCCCCTGATCCAGGAGTTCAATCGCAAACGCGACCCGTTGTTGCGGCGAGAAGTCCAGGCCGGGGTAGTAATCGGCGATCTGATCGTAAGATAACTCAACGATCCATAGATCATTGGCAGGAAGGGCACCCTCTTGAATACGGCCCAGCCTGTAGACCCGTTCGGACAGTGGATAGAACGGATGGGTTCCTCCTGTGGCTCGCTGAGCCCGCGCGTCTTCGCGAATCCGCAGAGCTACTTTGACGTGGCGGCTTGCCCAACGATCCCTCACAGCAGCGTTCGCGGGCACGTCAGAAGCCAGAACCATCCGAAGGCACGGATCTTCGGCCTGCTTCAACCAACTGCGGGGTATGGGCACTTGAACTCGTGCGAGGTCGTCAGAACTCTCCAACACGCCTTGCCACAATAGAATTGCTGTGTCTGCGACGGGCGCGATCAATGGCTCGGCACTTGCGGCACCCTTGCCCAATGTAACCATCGCCAATTCCTCAACTGCCGGTTCGAGCGTTGAACGTCTAGCCGTAAGGGCGAGGAATGCCTTGACCGTTACACCAAACGGATGAGCTCCCGTTTCGCAAACGCGCTGTAGAGCATCGATCGCGAACGCAGCCTCGCGGGCCAAAACGGGAGCGGCAAACGACGTTCCCACTCCGTCCTCCCACCGTCCGCTCGCGTTGACGCCCCAAACACCCAAGCCGGAGTGAAAGCGATAATCAGCCCCACAGTCACCTCCCGGCGCGGAAAGGTCAGGTTTATACGAATCGCATATCCCTGGGCCGACGCGAGAAAAAGGGCTAGGCCAGCCTTCATACGCGGCGACTCCATCGGTTTGAGGTCTGCCTACGAACGATCCGCAGGTTAGTGAATTGAAGCTTCTAGCCCAAGGGCCAAGCGCCCACTGAGGATCAGTGAAGTGTTTTGGATACGGAGTTGATGGAACGATTCCGGGTTCCACATTCCCCGCCGAGACGACTACGACCACATCATTCGTGAATACGAAATTATCCAGGTCTTGTACGAGAATCAGACTCTGCTGCAGCTTTGCGGGTTCGAGCAAATTAACTGGGCCATTGTCGAAACTGAGGTTAAAAACGCGCACGTCAGGTGCGGTGGCCACAACCGCGCGCATGGCGTCGAGCACGCTCTTGTCCTCGATGTGTTTGTGGTCAGTTGCGACATTCGCATCGTAGAACCGGCAAGTGGCCGAAGGAAGGCTCGCCGAATTGGTATAGAGATCGATGTCACCGAACACTACGCGCGATGCTACGAATGACCCATGATCTCCACCTGCACTCCCCGTCGACAACGGGTCTATGTAGTGACCTCTACAGTAGGCGCGCAATTTTTCGTGATCGAGGGGCACTCCTGTATCTAGAATGGCGACGGAAGGAAGACTTGAAATGTCTATGACAGAACTGACTCGATGGGGGAGCGAGCCCGCTCGGCGACTCCGTCCGTTTTGCGCTGCCACGGACCTTAAAGGCGAATGGAGAGCTTGAATCGAGTAAAAGGCTTTCGAGATCGTGCGGATGGATTCAGGAGTCAATTGCCCGCGAATCCAGCGGCGACCAGAGAAATCAGAACCACCTCCGCGAATGATTTCGTGTAGGTCTCGTCGCAACACACTCGACAGGACGGAGAGAAGTTCATCAACCTCCTGCCGAGTTAATAACGGCTGAAATTCGACAACAGCATCGGCGGGTATGCCCTGCTTGAGGTCACTGAGCCATGCGCCATCGACACGCAGTTTGGGGGAGATCG
>CAIKAS010000173.1 GCA_903825445.1 uncultured Acidobacteriia bacterium | reverse complement strand
GGTCGTGGCGGCGGGGGTCGGGGTGGTTCTGGTGGTGGGGGGCGCGGGGCTGGTCAGGGTGCTCCGCCGCCTGCGCCTGCGCCGTCTGGTCCGTTCCCGGTGGATGCTGCGAATGGCGTGAAGATTGCGCCTCCCGCGGTGGCTCCGGCGGCGGGTGCTGCTGCGCCGACAGCGAAGGGGTTCATTGCATTCGAGCCGATGATTGGGATTACGAATGCTTTGAATTTGGCTCAGAAGGGGAGCTATAAAGAGCTGCAGACGATTCCGGCGGGCGGGTCGTGGGAAGAGAGTTTTTGGGTTACTACTAAGGGGTATTGATTAACGGGCTTCACGCAGATGCCGCAGAGTTCCCGCAGACAGACGCAGAGAAAACCTACAGGCGGTGATTTCGGGATATACTAACGATCCAGGATTGAGGCGCGTGCGCCTTGATGAGGAGAAAGCTATGCGGATCCGCCGTATTCCTGGTTTCGTCGGCATTGTCGTCATTTTTGCGGCGGGAATGCTGATCAACGCCCAACAGGGCGCTTTGGTTAAAGTCTCGGCTAACGATATCGGCGGCGTGGTTTCAAGTTCAAAAGGACCGGAGGCTGGCGTGTGGGTGATCGCCGAGACTACGGACCTTCCTACCCGGTATATCAAAGAAGTGGTCACCGACGATGGCGGGCGCTACCTGATCCCGGATCTCCCTAAAGCCAAATACACCGTCTGGGCGCGCGGCTATGGACTGATCGATTCAGCCAAAGTTCAGAGCGAGCCCGGGAAGCTGGTCGACCTGAAGCCTGGTGTGGCGCCCGATGCGAGGACTGCTGCGCAGTATTATCCGGCGAATTACTGGTATTCGCTGATGAAGGTTCCTGAAAAGAACGAGTTCCCCGGCACAGGCGCATCCGGCAACGGCATTTCCACCAACATCAGGAACCAGGGACAGTGGCTTCATTTGATCAAGACCGACAGTTGCGAATCCTGCCACCAACTTGGGAACGCTTATACCCGAACTATTCCGCCTGTGTTCGCGAACCTGGATTCTCCGGCCCAGGCCTGGATGCGAAGAATTCAGTCGGGTCAGGCCGGCTCAGCGATGCTGGGTGGACTGAGCCAGTTGGGCACAGAACGGGCGCTGGCGCAGTTTGCCGACTGGACAACCCGTATCGCCAAGGGCGAATTGCCCACTCAGACGCCTCCCCGCCCGCAGGGAATTGAGCGCAATGTTGTGATTACTCAATGGGACTGGGCCGACCCCAAGGCATATCTTCATGACGAGATTTCGACCGACAAGCGCAACCCCAACATCAACGCCAACGGACTGATCTATGGATCGCCGGAAGAGAGCCGCGATTACCTGCCCGTGCTGGATCCGGTTCACAACACCATCGCCCAGGTGAAGGTTCCTTATCGCGATGCCAACACGCCGGGCCAGCCGAAACCGCTGCAGGCCTCCAACATTTGGGGTGATGAGGCGATCTGGGACAGTCACACTACCGTGCATAATCCGATGTTCGATCAACGTGGCCGCGTCTGGTACACGGCACGAATCCGCGACACCGGCAACCCCGCGTTCTGCAAGGCTGGATCGAGTCTGATCTCGGCGCGGCTCACGCCGGTGAACAGTTCCGGCCGCCAGCTATCGGTCTACGACCCTGTGACGAAACAAACCTCAATGATCGACACGTGTTTCGCCACACACCACCTGATCTTCGCGGCAGACGCCAACAATACTTTGTGGACGAGCAGCGGAGGGGGCGGCGGGGTTGTCGGCTGGCTCAACACGAAGATGTGGGACGAGACGCACGACGAACAGAAGTCGCAGGGATGGACGGCTTTGGTGCTCGACACCAACGGC
>CAIKAS010000172.1 GCA_903825445.1 uncultured Acidobacteriia bacterium | reverse complement strand
CGGCCGCGAACGAAACACGCTTCCGAATTCTTCATTCGCGGCCACGGGTTCAATGGCTGCCGCGGCCGCACCCTCTGGCCAGTCCCGGAACCACAGGGTCCATACCAATACCCAGATCATGCCGCCAATCCCGAGCCACAGAAAAGATTCACGCCACTGCCAGCGCGTCAGCATCCACGCAAGCAGCGGATACGAAACCGCCGCACCTAATCTCGAGCCCGACAGCAGTGCACCATTGGCGCGGCCTCGCTCAATTACAGGCAGCCAGTTCCGAACCGCGCGGGCACATCCGGGAAACGCTCCGGCTTCCGCCACGCCGAACAGCAGACGGATCGCACCCAAAGAAACGAAACTCCATGCGAAGCCGGTTAGAGCAGTGAGGGCGCTCCAGCCTGTCACCACTACCGCCAGTGCGACACGCGGGCCCATTTTATCCGCGAACCATCCTGCCGGAATCTGCGCGAATGCGTAACCGAGTGCGAACAGGCTGAAGATGACGCCCATCTCGCTATCGGAAAGCTTCAACTCCGCCGCGATGGGATCTTTTGCAGTCGAGATGCATACGCGGTCTACGTACGTGATCATCGTGAGCAGGAACAGCGCAAAGACGACGCCATAGCGCCTGGCGTAGCTATTCACGCGGCGAATACCCGGTCGGCAGTCGTACTCAGAATGTTGCGCTTGTCTTCGTGCGGAATCTCCATTCCGAGAATCTTGCCGAACTCCGTGGCCGCACTCTCCGGGAGATCCGAGCCCACCATCAGGCGGTCGCTTGTTAGGTGATTCAGTACTTCGCGCACGTGATGTGGCATCAGGCTCGACAGTTCCAGGTAAATATTCGGACAGAACAGCGCCGCGACAATCGCCTCCTGCACGTGGATGCCGCCACCCGAATGACCCAGCACGATCTTCAGGTTCGGATACTTTCGCGCGGGCATCATGCAGAGGGAGGGCGAAGCGAAGGGTACGCCGGTGCCGGTGTGGCAGATCACCGCGATTTCGTTTTCCAGCGCGGCTTCGAAGAGGAAATCGCTGGCCGAAGAAAACGGATTGAGTCCATGATATTGCGGCTGGAGTTTGAGCGCCGTAAAGCCGTACAGCTCCCTGCACCGGCGCACTTCATCGCGAAACTCCACGACGGGGATATAAGGATAGATACAAGCGGCGCCAGTCAATCTGTCCGGATGCGCCAAAACCGCGCGACCGATCAGGTCATGCTCGGCTTTGTAGTCTTCCACCACGGGATACGGAATCGTCATGGACCGATCCACACTGTTCGCGTCCATGCTGCGCAGCAGATCGTCGGATGAGACGCGCCGTCCGCTGTGGCGCGCCGAGCCCATGTGGGCATGGCCGTCGAAGATGCGGAATCCGTCCTTCATTTCTGCACGCTGAACGCATACAGGCTGTCGCCAGCCGCGACGAGCACAATCTGGCTGCCGTCCTGCATGTACGTGACCGGTGTGTTACTCACCGGCACGGCAAGCCCGGAATGCCAGAGGATTTTTCCATTCGCCGGATCGTAGGCGATCAAATGACCGGAAGGCCCGCCACCAAAAAGAAGATGCCCCGCCGTGCTCAGTAAGCCGCCGAGCGCCTCGGGCCTGGGACCCGTTCCATCCGCACCAGGATAGTTGTGCACCCACTGCTGCTTGCCGGTTTTCACATCAATCGCCCGCAGCGACGCGCCGATTCCGCCAAGGCTGTGCTCGGCATCGCCACCATAAGCGCCAGCTTTCTGGCCTTCCGCCAGAACGCGATAGTGCAGACTGTAACCCTCCACCGTATTCACGTAGAACAACCCTGTGTCGGGATCATACGTGGGCGGCGGCCAATTCGATGCCCCGCCATTGTGCGGCGAAACGAGCGCTCCGCCCACTGACGCTTCTTTCGCGGGATTCGGAATCGGCTGCCCGTTCGGGGCGAATCCGAGCGACCAGTTCACAGTCTCAATGTACGGTGCCGACAGGATGTTCTTCCCAGTCACGCGATCCAGCACGAAAAACATGCCGTTCCTGCAGGCCTGCGCGAGTAGTTTGCGCGGCTGACCGTTGATGGTTGTCTCGAACAGAACCGGCACCTGCGTCGCGTCCCAATCATGCGTATCGTGCGGAGAACTCTGGAAATACCACGCCATCTTTCCGGTATCGGGATTCAACGCCACAATCGACGACGTCCAGAGGTTGTCACCCTTGCGACTGTCGCCGATCATCACCGGCTGTGGATTTCCCGTGGTGACGTAGATGAGATTTAGTTCGGGGTCGTATGTCGGCGGCTGCCAGGGCGAGCCACCGCCGTGCTCCATGGAGAATTCATCCGGCCATGTCTCGGCGCCTGGCTGCCCTTTGCGCGGCGTCGCGTTCCACTTCCACTGAATTTCGCCGGTCTCTGGATCGCGGGATTCGAGCCATGCCGGGACGTCGAGATAATCTCCACCCGTGCCGATCAGCACGTGATTCCCGATCACCACTGGCGCCGGTGTCGAATAATACTCCGCGCGGACGTCGGCAATCTGCTTGTGCCAGCGTTCTTTGCCGGTGGCTGCGTCGAGCGAGATGACATAGTCGTCCGGAGTCTCGAAGAAAATCCAGTTGCCATACATTCCGGCACCACGATTGCCAAGCCGGTTCCCTCCGCGCGTTTTCCAGAAATAATGCCAGACTTCCTTGCCGGTGCGCGCGTCGACGGCCCAGGCATTATCCTGCGTCGCAAGATAGATCATGCCATTGACGACGATAGGGGTTGCCTTGACCAGCAGTCCGGAAGCCCCGGCCGTGTTCGCGCCAGGCGCAGGCTCGGGTCCGTCACCGGCGACAATGGCGCCCTGCATTGTGGTGCTCAGCCGCATCACCCACTGGAGCGACAGACCCTTCACATTCGACTGATTAATCTGATTGAGCGGGCTGAAGTGCCTACCGGAATAATCGCCGTGATAAGTCGGCCAGGAATCGGGTGAAGGATGCAAAATTTGCGCCGGTGTGAGGCCCTGGCCGAACAGGGAAGCCGCCCACAGCGTCGCCAGGAGAAAGCACCTCATTTCAGAGTCACCAGATAAGCCGTCAGATCATGCATGTCTTTGTCCGTATATTTCCGCATTAGGTCAAGATGGGCCTGCAGGGGGTCAGTCACTTCCACCTTTGGAGTTGCGCCTTCAATGTCGAAACTGCGCCGCTGGCCTGTTGCATCCGTCAGCGTGATTGCGAATTCAGACAAGTAAACCAGCGTTCCCGACACGGTCTGACCCGAAACCAGAGTTACCTTCACAGACTTCTGATTCCGGGGCGTCACAGGCACCACCCGCCCGGCGCGCGGATTTACAAACTTGTCCTGGAGTGTGATGGCGTCGTATTTCGATCCCACGCCTTTCAGATCTCCGCTGACGGAGTGGCACGAATTGCACTTGCCTATCCCATTGAAGTACGTGGCGCCCGATTTCGCATCGCCCACCAGAATCTTGTCGGCTGACGCTACCGAACTCCGCGCCACTTCTACACGTTCATGCAGGAACGTGGCAATGTCGGAAATCTGCGCCGCAGTCAAACCCGCAAAGGCCGGCATTCCTTTATCTACGCGCCCGGTCCGAACCATGTCGCCTATGGTCGCGCCGCTGTCGTCTTCCATCACGACCAGCGACCGTCCAAGATCCGGCCCGCCATCGCCGCCTCGCGCTTCGAGGCCATGGCATGACGCGCAATTGGCTGAGAACACCGCCTTGCCGCGGTCCACGACAGCCGGGTCAAACGTACGCCGTCCGGCGCCAGGGCTGGACCTCGCTCCTGCTACGGCACGCGGCGGTGTGGCTGGCGGGCTCTGAGCCAGCATCGCAGTTGCCGCCAAAACGAGGGCAAACGTAATCCCGATTAAACTGATACGTGACACGCTGAAGATCATAACAGCGACTATTTCATCATTCCTTTGTCGCAAGCGGCGATGGCATCTTCCGCCTGTTTCAGGCGCGCCTCGGTATCGGCGGACTCGGGTGTCCAGTGTTTCCATCGCGCCAGGTTTTTCTGAAACAGGAAACGTGCCCATTCGAAGTGACGGCTCGTCAGCAGCATGCGCCCGTAGAGCTGATCCAGATCCGAAGCAGCCTCCATCGCCGCGAGCGTCGGCTGATGGACGGCAAGCAGCTGACTGGCCAGCGGCTCGCCTTTTTCGATCAGCGCCGAGGCGTCGTCCAGCTTGCCCTGCTTCTGCGCGTCCTCCGCTGCCCGCACCATAGAAGTCAGTTGCTCCACGGTTTGGCCGTACCACGCTTCAGTAGTAGCGTCATGCGGCGTCGCTGCGGGAGGCGGCGCATCAGAGCATGAACTCAGAAACAAAGCGATCAAAATGAAAACAACCAGACGCACCGTTTAAGGATAACTGAATTAGCTGGTCGAACATCCTTATCCGCGTTGATCGACATCTGGCAGGTAGCCCTCCGCCACAGACAGGAATTCCGTAACCTGTTCCCGCGCATTCACGCCGATTTCTTTCTCTAAGATCTCCGCGACTCGCGGCGCGCTCGCCACCGCCGCCCGCGCATTGAGCAGCAGCGCCCGCGTACGGCGCGCCAGAACGTCCTCGACCGTTCGCGCCATCTCGTAGCGCACTGCCCAAATCACTTCACCCTCTGTATAAGGCAAGGTCGGATGCAACTGAACATTCCTCCCCAGGGCCGCAATCGCACCTTTCGCATAGCGATGTATGGGCAACCGCCGGGTCACGCACTCCCTCTCCTGCAGTTCACCCAGCACCGCCGCCTGATTCACGCAGTCTTCCGCCATGCGCCGGTACGTCGTCCACTTGCCTCCTGCCACGGTCAGGAGCCCATTTCGATCGATGTGAATCGAATGATCCCGCGACATCCCTGCAGTCGACCCCGCGCCCGATTTCACCAACGGCCGTATCCCCGCAAATGCACTTAGAACGTCAGCGCGCGTCGGCGGCCGATCCAGATACCGCGCCGCATTCTCAAGAATGAAGTCAATCTCCTCCGCCATCGGCTTTGGTTCCAGCGCTACGCCCTCCACCGGAGTATCCGTCGTGCCTACCAGCGTATGCCCGTGCCATGGAATCGCAAACATCACCCGCCCATCCGTTGTATGCGGTACCATGATGGCGCTGTCGCCGGGCAGAAACGACCGGTCCAGCACAATATGCGCACCCTGGCTTGGCGCAATCATCGGTTCCGCCGACGAATCCGCAGTGCGGCGCACGCCATCGGAAAATGCGCCGGTCGCGTTGATCACTACGCGCGCGCGAATCTCACACTCCGCGCCCGATTCCACATCCCGCGCCACAACACCGGCCACGAGCTCGTCATCCATGAGGAACGATTCCGCGCGGCAATAGTTCACCAGCGCCGCGCCCTGCCCGGTCGCCGTCCACACCAAATGAATCAAAAGCCGTGTGTCGTCAAACTGGCCGTCGTAGTACACGACCCCGCCGCGCAGGCCCTCTGTTTGCAGCGTCGGAATTTTCTCCAGCGTTTCCTCGCGCGAGAGATTCCGTGATTTTCCGAATCCATATTTCCCGGCAAGCAAATCGTAAAGCCGCAGTCCGATCCCGTAGAACGGCGACTCCCACCATTCGTAATTCGGCACCACAAAAGCCAGATCGTGTACCAGATGCGGAGCGTTCTCCCGCAGAATTCCACGCTCCTGCAAAGCCTCCATCACCAGCGGAATATTGCCTTGCTCCAGGTACCGAACGCCACCGTGGACGAGCTTCGTACTCCGGCTCGAAGTGCCCTTACCGAAATCGTGCTGCTCAATCAACGCGACTGAATACCCGCGAGACGCCGCGTCTACCGCCACACCAACGCCCGTCGCGCCGCCGCCGATCACGAGGACATCCCACGCTTCCGTCCGCGCACGCAGCCGCGCTATTTGTTCGTCGCGTTTCATGGTCCTTCCACAATATTAAGGGTAGTGGCTGGCGAGCCAATTCGAAGACTCCCGATTCAGACCTGTATGCTCTACTAACTCCATGTCACTCCGGCGCACGCTTGGCACGCGGGACATCACGCTCTTCGCGATCGCCAGCATCGTCGGACCGCGATGGATCGCCACCGCCGCCCACGCTGGTCCCGGCTCCATCCTTCTCTGGATCGTGGCCGCCATCCTCTTTGCAGTCCCGCTCGCCATCGCCACCGCCGCGCTCACCGTGCGTCACCCTCATGCCGGCGGTATTTATATTTGGACCCGTCATGATTTCGGCCCATGGCACGGCTTCCTTAGCTTCTGGCTGTACTGGATGGGTACCATCGTTTGGTTCCCCGGCGCAGCCATGTTCTACCTGGGCGCGGCTGCCGGCATCGCGGGCCCCTTTGGCGCTCATCTCGCACAAAACCGCACAATTTTGATTGGTGGGTCGCTCGTTCTCATCTGGGTTGCCCTGGCGGCCAACATGTTTGGCGTCAAATCCGGACAACGACTCGCCGATATCGGAGCAGCCGGATCATGGCTGCTGGCACTGCTTTTTGGCGTCTCGGCACTCGTATTTCAACGCCATCATGCACCCGTAACTCAATTCCGTCTGGTGCCCGATTTCAGCTGGAACACCGTCAGCTTTCTATCGACAATTGCCTTCGCTATGTGCGGCATCGAACTGCTGGGTCTCATGGGAGCTGAAATCCGCGATCCAAAGCGAAGTCTGCCGCGAGCCGCCTGGATCGCATCCATCTTCAACACGCTGTATTACGCGGGAGCGACCGCCGCTGTGCTCGTGCTGTTGCGGCCAGATCAGGTCAGCGAACTACAGGGCCTGACGCAGGCCGGAACTGCGGCGTCGATGGCGCTTGCGGCACCATGGCTGCCGCCTTTTATCGCCGTGCTGGTTTGTTCCACCGCCGTCGGACAATTCGGTACGCTTGGATCTTCCAACGCCCGCCTGCCCTTCGCTGCGGGCGTTCACGGCCTGATGCCCCGCGCTTTCGGCCGGATCCATCCCACCTGGAATACACCGCACGTTTCGATTCTCACGATCGGAGCCCTGGCCTCTGTCCTGCTGATCGTCATGCAGTTCGGCGATTCCGTGCGCGCAGCTTACGACACGATCGTTTCCCTGATGGTAATTGTTAGCTTCCTCCCCTACGTTTACCTGTTCGGAAGCGCCTGGAAATGCGGCCATCAGTGGACTGCCGCGTCAGGCATGGCGGTAACGCTGCTGGCCATCATCTGCTCCACGGTCCCGCCGGGTGGTGTCGAAAATGTTTGGATTTTTGAAGGGAAGCTGGCACTTGGTACGGCGGCCTTTGTTGCCTCCGCGTGGCTCGTTTATCGCCGCAGAGCAGCCGATAGTTCGCCAAACGTCATCAGCCCGGGATGATACAGCGTGACGATTCCCGCACCGTTCACCAGCACCAGCGTCGGCGTGGTACTTACTCCGTAGCGGATAAAATTCGCCTCGCTCAAAGGTGTTTCCACGTTGCCCAGCCCGGCGTAGTAAATCGAAAATATTTTGGCGATATATGGCGTTTCAACGGCGGGTGGGGCATCCACACCTGCGGCAACGTAGCCGTATTTCTGCGTCGGTGCGATCACCTCCAGGCCCTTCGCCTTGAAGGCCGCCTGAATCTGCTGAACGACGCCGACCTCCTGCTTGCAGTCTGAGCACCAATGCGCCCAGAAAAACAGCAGCACCGGATGTCCGGCGTGCGCCGCGAGTGGCCTTGGCTTCGGCCCGGTAACCCACTGCGCTACGTCGAGCGCTGGAGCCGGTTTGCCTTCAAGCGACAGCAGATGGATGTTTTTCTCAATTCGAGCCGCGATGGAAGTCGCCTTCCACTTCTCCAGTTCCGACTGCAGGTAGGTGACGGCCTCATCGCGCCGACCCTCCGCCGCGAGAGACTGGCCGGTTACTTCGATGGAAGCGCCCAGTGCCAAGGGTAAACTTTCTTCTTTATCAAGCTTCCGCCTCACCAGTTGCTTCACGCACAAGTCGTGTACTTCGGCGGCATTGTCGAGCGCGGCCTTATAGTTCTTCACGGCCAACTGTCCGCGCCCGATCCATGAAAATGCCTCCACGTATGCGGCATCCACACCATGTTGCGATTTGTATTCTTTGAGCAACTTGTCGGCATTGCCGAAATCGCCGACCTTCGCGGCGCCGGCCACTTGCGCCGCAATGACGGAATCACCAATCGCCTGCACTTCGAACATCAGGATCGCCAACAGCACCGCAGCCACGCCCCACACGGCCCGGCCTGGGGAGATCCAGCTACGCATGGTGCATCGGCGCCACAACCGCAAACTCAAGATCCGCATTTGCTTCCTTTTCAGCTTCGGCATTCCGACCCAGCACTCGCAGCGCCGCCGCCGTCACGTTCTCCGTACGGAACCCAAGCCGCTTCATCACTTCATCGCCAGGCGCAGAAGCACCGTACCGATTCAGCCCGATCATGGCGCCGTCGCTGCCTGCCCAGCGATCCCAGCCGAAAGTAGTCCCCGCTTCCACGGTGACACGCGCCCGCACCAACTTCGGCAACACGCTCTCTCGGTAAGCCACATCCTGGGCCTCGAACAAATTCATGGAAGCCATGCTGACCACACGCGCTTTAACGCCGTAGGTCTTCAGCTTCTCGCTGGCCTGCACGCATAACTGCACTTCCGAACCCGCGCCAATCAGGATCACGTCCGGGGAGCCGCCCTCAGCATCAGAGAGCACGTAGGCGCCCTGCGCCACACCACCGGCTTTCACGCCACTGCGATCCAGATGCGGCAGATTCTGTCGGCTCAGCGCGAACAGAGTCGGCCCGTTATGCTGCACCGCAAAAGCCCACGCTTCCGCTGTCTCGGTGGCGTCGGCCGGACGAATCACGGTCAAGCCGGGAATCGATCTTAACCCCGCCAGTTGCTCCACCGGCTCATGCGTCGGACCATCTTCGCCCACCCCAATGCTGTCATGCGTGAACACCCACGCGGTCTTGAGTTGGCTCAGCGCTGACAACCGGATCGATGGTTTCACATAATCGGAAAACACCATGAACGTCGCCCCAAAAGGCAAAATGCCGCCATGCGCTGCCAGACCATTCACCGCGGCGCCCATCGCATGTTCACGAACTCCGAACGCCACATTGCGCCCGCTATAACCCCATACGCCGCCAACCGCGCCCATGTTCGAAGCGCCTTCCACCACAGGCTGGAAATCGCCTTCGCCCTTCAGCGCCGTATTCGTCGAGGGGTTCAAATCGGCCGAACCACCCAGGATATTGTGGATACGCTTTGCCAGCGCATTCAGCACTTCCCCGCCCGCCACGCGCGTCGCGATCGCCTTATCGCCAGCCTTCCATTTGGGAATATCAGCAGCCCAGTCTTCCGGCAGTTTTCCGGAGACGAACGACTCAAACTCCGCCGCGTCCTTGGGGAACACGGCCTTATAAGCATGGAACCGCGTCTCCCACTCGCTCTGCTCGCGCGCGCCCGTCACCAGAGCCTCGCGGAAATGCGCCACCGCATTCTCCGGCAAGTAGAATTTCTCTTCCGATGGCCAGCCGAGGGCTTTCTTCGTCGCCAACAACTCTTCTTCGCCCAGCGGACTGCCGTGAGAGGAAAAATTATCATGCTTCTTCGGACTGCCGAAACCGATATGCGTGCGAACCAGCAGCAGCGAAGGCCGTTCCTTGTCCGCTTTGGCCTGCTCAATCGCCGCAGCCACCGCTGCGGTATCGTTGCCATCGTCCACGTGGATGGTCTGCCAGCCATAACCGTCAAACCGCTTACCTACGTTTTCCGTAAAACACAAATCCGTGCCACCGGCCAGCGTAATCCGGTTCTGATCGTAGAGATAAATTAACTTGCCCAGCTTAAGGTGTCCGGCGAGCGATGCCGCTTCCTGCGTGATCCCTTCCATCAGATCGCCATCGCCGCAGATCGCGTAAGTGTGGTGATCGATGATGGTATGGCCCGGCTTATTGAACTTCGCCGCCAGCCACGCCTCAGCCATCGCCATTCCCACGCCATTGCCAAAGCCTTGTCCCAGTGGCCCGGTCGCCACTTCCACCCCAGGCGTATGTCCGCGTTCAGGATGCCCCGGTGTCATGCTGCCCCACTGGCGGAAGCGTTTCAGTTCGTCGAGTGGCAGGTCGTAACCGGTGAGGTGAAGCAGGCTGTACAGCAGCATCGAACCGTGTCCGGCGGAGAGCACGAAACGATCACGGTCAATCCACGCCGGATCTTTCGGATTGTGCTTCAGGAATTTTGTCCACAGCGTGTAAGCCATGGCTGCCGCACCCATCGGCATTCCCGGATGGCCCGAATTCGCCTGCTGAACGGCGTCCGCCGAAAGAATCCGGATGGTGTTAATACACAGGTTTTCCAGCTCGTGCGAGTCGATGTTAGGCAATGAAATCTCCTGATGGGTTGTGGACCGGGCTACAAACCTATCATTCTAACCGTTCGAAATGACTGGTTTGTGAAGCACTGGAAAATTTACGCTGCGGGCAATGAAACACAACCGTCCGGCTTCTTCGTGCAGTTCCATTGCCTTCGCAGCATCGGACTCGGCCGAAATCGTCACCTGGGGCCGCAGCGTTACCTCCGTGAACCGGGCCGAAAGGTCGTCTTCCGGCATCGTCCCCACGGCGTCGTCTTCGTATCCGGTCACCACGATCTTGTTGATGGCGCAAAGATGCAGGTAACTCAACATATGACACGACGAGAGGGCCGCCAGCAGCAATTCTTCCGGGTTATACCGCGATGCATCGCCGCGAAAGTGCGGATCCGAGGAGAGCGGCATTACCGCCGTTTTCCCGGGCGAGGAAACCTCATGATCGCGTCCATAAGATCTGTAGTCCGAAGTCCCCGTACCCAGATTGCCCGTCCACCGCAGAGTGATTTCGTATTCGTGTGTCCTCATGCCGCCTATATCCCGCCCGATCTCTCCCGCTAAGATGAGAATACATGAGTCCCGGACAACAGGCGCAGCCGAAGCTGCCCATCCCAGGCGTAAAGAATCTGATCGCAGTCGGTAGCGGAAAGGGCGGCGTCGGCAAGACCACCGTATCGGTGAACCTGGCCATTGCGCTGGCCCATCTTGGATACAAAACCGGTTTGCTCGATGCCGACGTTTACGGCCCTAACGTCCCGCTGATGATGGGAACCAGCAGCACGCCCACGGCAGTTGGAGAACGCATTCAGCCGCTCGAAAACTACGGGGTCCGGCTGATGTCGATGGGGTTCCTCAATCCCGGCGATAAGCCGCTGGTCTGGCGCGGACCCATGCTGCACAGCGTCATCCAGCAGTTTCTGCGCGGCGTCGATTGGGGCGATCTCGATTACCTCATCATCGATCTGCCGCCCGGCACCGGCGACGTCCAGCTCTCACTGATTCAGACAGCTCCAGTGACTGGAGCCATCGTCGTGACCACGCCATCGGCCGTCTCGCTCGAAGATGCCCGCAAGGCGATTCTGATGTTCCAGCAGGTCAAGGTGCCGGTATTAGGCATCATTGAAAACATGAGTTACCTGCAATGCCCCCACTGCGACGAACGCATTGATGTCTTCAGCAACGGCGGCGGCAAACGCACTGCGGACGCCATGTCCGTAAACTTCCTGGGCGCACTGCCGCTCGATCCGCATGTGCGAATTGGCGGCGATACCGGTCATCCGGTCGCCACGGCGGGTCCTGAAGATAAGTGCGGCGGCCCGTATTATGAACTGGCGAAGGTCGTCATGGCGCGGGCGCTTGAAGCCTCCGCTATCACCGGCCCTACGATGACCGTCAGCGACTAGGCTCCGCCCGCTACCGGTCGGGAGGAGAACAAGAGCGGCGATGATATGATGCCGTTCACGTCTTATGTGGCAACACCAGTACACTCCCATCGGCAATAGCCTGCCCCTCTCCGCCCTTGCAGCGGCACTTCCTGTAGCGGCCCTGCTGATTGTGCTGGCAGGTTTCCGCAAAGCTTCCTGGATCGCGTCGATGGCTGGCCTGGCCACCGCCGCCGTCGTAGCAATCGCAATTTACGGCATGCCGGTTTCGCTCGCGGCCAGCGCGGTCGCCTATGGCGCGGCTCAGGGGCTGTTCCCGATCGGCTGGGTTGTCTTCTCCGCCATCCTCCTGTACAACATCACGGTTGCCACCGGAAAATTCGACATCGTCCGGAGTTCCGTCGCCAACCTGACCGGAGACAGACGTTTGCAGGCATTGCTGATCGCCTTCGCATTCGGGGCGTTCATCGAAGGCGCGGCGGGCTTTGGCACACCAGTCGCAGTCGCGGCCGCCATGCTGACCGGCCTCGGCTTCAAGCCGTTTCGCGCCGCCACTATCTGTCTGCTCGCCAACACCGCACCGGTAGCGTTCGGATCCATAGGAACGCCACTGATCATGCTGGCGACTGTCACGGGCCTGCCGCTGCTTCAGCTCAGCGCCGGCGTCGGCCGTATCTGCGCTCCTGTTTCGCTTTTCATTCCCGCTTATCTTGTCCTCGTCATGGGAGGTTGGAAGGCATTGAGGGGCGTTTTGCCCGCCGCGATACTGTGTGGGCTTTCGTTTGGCGGCGTGCAGTTTCTGGTCTCGAACTATATTGGCGCCGAATTAACTGATATCCTGGCATCTCTCACGGCCGTCGCAGTACTCGTCATCCTGCTCCGTTTCTGGACCCCGGAAGACGGTTTTCAACTTGAAGATGACGGCCCGGTGCCTCCGAAAACTGAAATCGCGCTTGGTCAGCTTCTCTCCGCGTGGATGCCTTTCGCGCTTCTCGTCGTCTGCGTACTCGTCTGGGGCCTGAAGCCGGTCCAGACGCAACTCGGACACCTGGCGATCAAGTTCCCGTGGCCGTCCCTGCACCGACTGGTGGTCCGGATGCCGCCGGTCGCCGTGAAGGCGATCCCCTACGATGCCATCTACACATTCAACTGGATCTCCGCTTCCGGCACGGCATGCCTGGTCGCAGCCCTGCTTTCCGCCGTGGCGCTGCAAATGAGGCCTTCCGCGTTCTTCGGCGTGTTGGGGCGTACGATTCGGCAATTGGTGCTGGCCGAAACCACTATCGCCACGGTGCTGGGCCTGGCATTCCTGATGAATTACTCCGGCGCCACCGGTACTCTGGGCCTGACTTTCGCCGCCACGGGTAAACTCTTTCCATTCTTTGGCGCGTTGCTCGGGTGGATGGGCGTCTTTCTCACCGGCAGCGACACTTCAGCGAACGCCCTGTTCGGAAGTCTCCAGGTAGTGACCGCCCAAAAGCTTCACATGAATCCGGTCTTGATGGCCGCGGCCAATTCGGCGGGCGGCGTGATGGGCAAAATGATCAGTCTCCAGAACATTGCCGTGGCAGCCGTCGCGACTTCGCTGGCAGCCGCCGACGAGAGCCGTTTGTTCCGATTCACGCTGCGCCACAGTATTCTTTTGGCCTCAGTGATTGGCGTGATCGCCATGATCTACGCGTACGCGTAAGTGCCGCAGGCGGAGCAGTAATTAAGAAACGCGGAATTCCAGCCGGCGCCGTGAGAGGGCCCTGGCCTTCGCCGTCAGTTCGTCCACATTAGCCAGCAATGGCCGTAAGTTCACTACACTGGGCAAAATCTCGCTGAGCAGGAGACGCGCTTCGATGCTCCACATCGAAAAGATAAACTCCATCTTCTCCTCCACCAGCGCCAATGACGAACCATCCTGATCTGAGCGGGCACGTAACGCGCTGTCGGTCGCCACAGCGTGCAGGCGGTTAAAGTCGCTGGAGAGTCTGTGCAGATACTCACGCAACATTCGGCGCTGCGTGCGCCTGTAGCGTGCTGCCGCTTCCGGGCCCCTGTGCCGAAGCAGGAAGTTCGCATCCAGGGGCTCGACGAGTCGCAACATGGGAAGGTAGGAATCGGGAGAAAACGTCTCCAGCCAGGCTTCCATGACAATAAGGTCGTCGTTGCGACGGCGCCACGGCTTCCGCCACGCCAGAATCACAACTACGGCCGCTGGCAGCGACACAGCCAAAACCTCGGAGATCATTTAGCTTTGTATCCGGTATTCACTTTTCGTATTTCCCAATCATACGCGCTTGCTGTACATAAAAGCAATTCGAAACATTCTCATTTAATTCCCGTGATTTACGCGTTTCCCGACACTCATGAGCAGCCTGTTCATTTCCGCGAGACGTCTGTGGAGCTCGGCGCTCCTCTCGTCGGTATCCGGCGCGCCTTTATCGGGACAAGCTTCGCCGCCGGCATTCAGCATCACGGCACCGGCGATCAACAGCACCGAAACGACTGAAAGTTCGGCATAGTTCGCATATAGTTCAACGCGGTAACCGAACTGTGCAGACAGTTCGTCGGACACCAGTACCAGCCCCCAGCAAAGCGCGTACCCGATTCCATAAAGCCTCCTGTTTCGCGGCAGCCGAAGCCGATACCGGTAAACGAAGAACAAAATCACCAGCAGGAAAAACATAACGCCAACGCGCACGGCGAAATGGACGATAGAGAAGGATCTCAACAGTTGAATCGCGCCCCCGCGTGCGGCCAGTCCATAGGCGGCAAAAAGCCCTGCAATCAGCACGGCGCCGCCGAGACTCCAGGACACTATCCGGCGCCCGACGGCCGCGATCCCGGGATAATCCTCAAGGATTAGCCAGCAAAGTTCCAGCACTACCAGATAGCTGAGCACCCAGAGCAACGGAGTGATGCAGAAGTAGGCAATCGTGTAAGTCCAGCTTCGGATCGAAATCCATGCCAGCCCACCAGTACCCAGCGCTTCCATTAACAGGTACGCGCTCAGAAATCGATAACGCGCCGCAAGACCTGTCGACCATAGACGCCCCAGCAGCAAGAGGTAGCAGGCTGCCTGAAACGTCATGATGTAGTGCAGTGTTTTCAATACGTCCTGGTCACGACGCCCTCAGATCGATTCCGGCGCCGTCTGCCGTAACTCCGCAGCCTTGTCTTCGGGCCGCGTGTCGTTAAGGAACATGCCCGTGCCCGATTCTATACCTGCCAGGTACTTGATCTTCTCCCTGCTGCGCTGAATAGGGAAGAACTCCACGTGAAAATGAAAATAGAGATAGTCGCCATTCGCTGGCCGCTGTCGGACCATCATCATCAGCGGGATCGAAAACTCCCAGAGGTTGTCGTATTTCATGCGGATGGCCTTGATTACGCGGGCGAGTTCCTCCCGTTCTTCTGTAGTGAGATCCACCAATGACTGCGAGTGTCTCCGCGGATATATCTGGATCTCTCCCGGCCACTTCGCATGAAACGGCACAAAGGCAACGAACCTTTCGGTCTCAAGGACAATTCGCACCCCTGCCTTCAGTTCCTCGCGGAGCAGACGGCAGTAAAGACATTCCCCTTCGCGCTCCCAATGCATCCGGGCGGACTCCAGTTCCCTTTGCGCCAGCGGCGGAATCATCGGTAGTGCGTAAATCTGGCCATGAGGATGAGGCATGGTGACGCCTATCGCCTCACCTGCGTTTTCGAAAATCTGCACGTAAGCGATATCCGGATTGGCGAAGAGCTGTGCGGTGCGCGACCGCCATAGTTCCACCACTTTGGCCCAGTGTTCGGGTGTCAGGGACGCGGGTGTCAGCGTATGGTTCGGATGGTAAAGAACCACGTCGCACGCGCCCCTCGCGCCGGTGGTCGCAAACAGGCCGGGCCTGTCTACAAACGGCGGATGCTCCGGGCTGAATGCGGTGAAGTCGTTGGGGTAAAGATACGTCTCGTAATCGTCGGGCACATTGCCCGATCCGGGACAGAATGGACACCAGTCCTTCGGCATCTGCGGACGATTTTGCCGTGCAGCCGCCACCGAGACCCACTCCCGTAACAGCGGGTGCCAGCGCAGTTCACTCACAGGCTGCGGACGGGGAACGCGACAATGTCATCGATCCTCATCGTCTCCTTCACCGCAAATGGTTCACCGTACTTAACGCCAATCAGGTTACCGTAGAACCGTGCAATGGCCGCGAGGCGCTCGCGGATTTCCGCTTCGTCGGGAAACAGCGCTTCACCTTCTATTACGGACCCGTACTGCGACCGATACGCGAACAGCGATTCCATGCGCCTTTCGAAATACCTGGTGATATCCACCACAAACGACGGCGTCACGTTTGCATAGATGGAAGAATAGATGATCTTGTGTGGCCTGTGCGGCTCGGTGTACTGGTCGAGCTTCTTGAGGCCAGCCAGAAAACAAGCCTCATACCCGATCTCCGCGGCGCGATAGTGGTCCGGATGCCTGCCCTGCCAGTACGGCAGGATCACCGTCTTTGGACGCAGTTCGCGAATTCTGTGCGCCACGGTCATGCGGCCCGCCATGGAATTCTCCAGACGCGCATCGGGGAAATGCAGATTCTCCCGATGATTGACTCCGAGGATCTTAGCCGCTGCCTCCGATTCGGCCACGCGGATCTCGGGCGAACCGCGCGTCCCCATGTCGCCGGCTGTCATATCGATAATCCCCGTGGTGTAGCCCGCTTCTGCCATACGCAGCAGAGTGCCGCCGCAGGTTTGTTCAACATCGTCCGGATGAGCTGCAATAGCGAGAACGTCGATCATAATTATTTCCTCAATGCCGCGATCTTAACGCCGCAAATAGCGCCGTCGCGTACCCATCACTGTGATCAGCAGCATACCCGCGACAAAACCACCGATGTGCGCGAAATACGCCGTGCCCGCATCAACCACCTGAATATGAGTGACGGATGTATACCCGCTAACCACTTGTATCGCAAACCAATACAGCAAGACAAACGCCGCTGGAATGTCCGCCACTGTCACGAATACCACCAGAACAACCAGCGTATGGATGTACGCGCGCGGAAACGTGATCAGATAAGCTCCCATCACTCCCGCAATCGCCCCGCTGGCGCCGATGGATGGAATCGTCGAATACGGATGAAATATTGAGTGCACCAGTCCACCTGCAATGCCGCAAAGCAGATAAAAGGCCAGAAATTTCCCGTGGCCCATGGCGTCTTCCAGGCTTTTCCCAAATGCCCAGAGAAACATCATATTGCCAATGATGTGCAACCAGCCTCCGTGCAGGAACAAGGACGTCAGCAACGTGGTTAGCCGTAGCTGCGACGGCACGAGGGCGTATTTTTCGATAAAGTGAACGCGGCCGATGCCGCTCAGTGACCGATCGTGCAAAAACACCAGTGCGCACGCCACCATCAGCAGAATCGTGACAATCGGCGTTCTGGATGTAGGGCGGTCGTCGCGAAGCGGAAACATTAAGCGCTCTGCACCCGGTCCGCAATCTCCGGCCGGCTGCGACGTTCACCGCGGGCTATCAGGTGGCGAATTTCCCTGGCGTCCGCGATATGGCCACGCGCTCCGGTTCCCGTGCAGTTCAACGCAGCCATGGCGTTGGAAAATTCGAGCGCTTCGGCGAGGGGCATCTTCTGCAACACAGAATAACAGAAGGCCCCGTGAAATACGTCTCCCGCGCCGGTGGTATCCAGACAATCCACCACGAATCCAGGGGCGTAAAAGTAGCGGCCTTCGGCGCGTGCGAGTGCTCCGTGCGCACCCAGCGTCATCGCGGCCACGCGCATGCCGTACTGATCCTGAATAGCCGCCAGAGCCGCGAATGGATCTTCGATCCGCGTCCACCGTCCGGGAAACTCCGAACTGGCAATCAGGTAATCCACCAGTGGCAACACACGCCCGAAGCCAGGATAGATCGTATCCACATCCACCGTAACCGGGATGCCGTTCTCCCGTGCGATGCGCGCGGCGCGTTCCACCGCGGGCGTATCGTGACCATCAATATGCAATAGCCTCGCGCAAGTGATCTGTTCCGGCGTAATCTCGTCCGGCGAAATGCGGAGGCAATCCGGCCGGCTCCAAAAAACCGTTCGCTCGCCCGTCGATTGATCGATGATGATGTAGGCCGATTGATTCGGGCAATTCCGCCGTTGCTGCACGTGGTCCAGATTGATGCCGGAACCGCGCAAACTCTCCATTTGGATGCGGCCGCGCTCGTCATCCCCAATGGTCCCTATATATTTGGTTCGCAGCCCCAATTTCGCGCACGCCACCATTGCCGACGCGACCTGGCCACCGGGCGAATACTGCTCGCTCAGGAACGGAACCTTGCCTCCATATGCCGGAAAATGCGGCACCACCAGCATGGTGTCCGTGGCGTTGAGGCCCACGCCGACGACATCGAACTCAGCCATTCGCCGGCGCCCGGAAGTGTTTGCTCAACTTCAGACCCTGCCGCTGGTAATTCGACCCGATGCCTTCGCCATACAGTGCGCGCGGACGTTCCAGCAACCGTTCGAAGACCAGGCTCGCCACAATCTGCCCGTCTTCAAGAATGAACGGAACCTCGTGCGACCGAACTTCCAACACCGCCCGCGTGCCGAGGATGTCACCCGATCCATAACCGAAACCCGGATCGAAAAAGCCTGCATAGTGAATGCGAAACTCGCCAATGGTCGGATCGTACGGCACCATCTCCGCTGCGTACTGTGGCGGAATCCGGACCCTTTCGCGCGAAGCAAGGATATAGAAATCCTCCGGATCCAGCACCAGCGTACGGCTCTCATTCCGCCGAATCGGATCCCAGAAATCTTCGGTGGGATAGTAGCCAATGCGGCTCAAATCGATCAGCGGCGCATGTTTCTTCGCCCGGTAGCCGATAATCGGCGAATCGTCGATTCCAGCCAGGTCCACCGACAATCGCAGGCCATTGGCGATATTCGCTTCCCCGCGCGTTTCGTCCGGCAGATACACCAGCGCCTCAGCACTGTCGATTTCATGCAGCACCTGATCCGAAGGTTGATGATCCCCCTGAAACAGCCTTAATTGAGACAGTCGCTCGCCCTGACGCACCACAACGCTGAAAGTTCGGGGCACCACTTCCGCAAACAAACGCCCGGTATATCCCGCAGGCACGATTTCAAATTGCCTGCCTTCGTCGGTAATCAGCCGAGTAAAAATATCAAGACGACCCGTGGAACTTTTTGGATTCGCTTTGCCGGAAATATCGGCAGGCAGCGCCAGTTCTTCCTGCAGGGGCACGATATACACGCAGCCCTTTTCCAGCACTGCCGGTCGCGTGAGATCGAGCGTATGCAGCCGATACTGTTCCAGCTTGCTGGTCACAGTGGCGGAACCGGCGGCCAGAAAACTCGCTCGCACACGATACGCCTCCGCGCCAAGCCGCAGATCGAGCGACGACGGCTGCACCTGTTCCGGCAATATCGGCGTACGCGCGCGAATCGCCCCGCTGGCAATCATCCCTTCCAGCGCCTGTGAAGGCAGCACTCCAACCTGAGGTTCCATGCTCATGCTATTTCACGCGCGAAATCGACATTCCGTCTATCTTATCTTTCAGGATTGGCAGCAGGATAGATTCCAGACGCGGATCCGTCGCAATCATCTTGTTGTAAGCCTTCACACCCACCGCCAGTTCGTCCGGAGCCACCGCCGCAACCACATCGGCATGCCGGATGAGGTTGTCACCGATGATAATCGTTCCCGAGTGCGAAAGCTGCAGAATCTGTTTGAGATATCCCACGTAGGCTGGCTTGTCGGCGTCGATGAAGACGAAATCGAAGGCTGCTTCACCTGCGCCGATCATCTTGTCCATCAGGTCGCCCGCTCGCCCCACACGAATCTCGACAAGGCCGCCCACTCCCGCGCGATCCAGATTCTTCCGCGCCACAACGGCATGTTCAGGCTTCAGTTCCAGCGTGACCAGTTTGCCATCGGCGGGCAGCGCGCGTGCCAGACAGGTGGTGCTGTAACCGCCCAGCGTGCCGACTTCTAAAATCCGTCTCGCCCCGGACATCTTCGCCAGCAGGTACATGAGCCGGCCCTGCGCCGGAGAGATCGCAATGGCGGGCAGCCCTGCCGCATCGGCATCTTTCAGGTTCTGCTCTAATGCCGTGTCAGGCGGCACGAACAGTTCGTCGATGTAAGCGTCTATCTGCTCGAGGAGGTCTTCATTTACAGGTTGCATACCCATCTAAACCAATGTAGGACATGCTTTAGCTTGTCAGCCCGGGAAGGGCCTCCCGGTCCACCGGTTCGGCGTTTCTACAAAACGAACTCCAGCGGGGCCGACGCCCTGATCTGTCATTCGAAAAAATGAACCCAAATCCTGGGGTGGGTATTGATTCCAGGTTGGTTAGATGGTTGCGCCGGAGGGTGAAATGTGGTTTTACAAAACGAACCCAATCCGGTCGGGCAACATGACAGCTCGGGCGTGACGTTCGCGTCGATCAATATTCGATTGTCAAAGATCCGGCGGCCGGAGCCCGTGACCACGAAGACACCTGTTGCAACGGTCGACCGTGCGGCCCAACTGGGTATCGTCGTCTGCGTCGGTAGGGACGGCCAGTACGACCCAATTGAAAACTAACACGCAGCACGACAGAATCGTTGCATCTGCTGCAGACCACCGGGCGCAGGTGAATGGGGCTAACTCCTTTTACGTCAGAATGATGTGAGGGCCACGGGATTCATTTGCAACCGTTGTGACTGGCGTTTGGCCGCTCCGGATTATGTGGCACACGCCCCGTCCCACGCCGCGATCTTCGCCCGAATCTCATCCCGCACTTTTCGAAACGACGCGAAACGCACCGCCTCCGGCTCACCGGGTCCCGCCGGGTCTTCGAACGACCAGTGCAATCGCTGCGTCTTGCCTGGGAATACGGGGCAGACTTCGTTCGCGTGGTCGCAAACGGTAATCACGTAGTCGAATTCCTGACCAACGTATTCGTCAACAGACTTAGACCAATGGCCACTAATATCTATGCCAATCTCAGCCATCACGGCGATGGCCTCAGGCCGCACAATTGAGGCCTTCGTGCCGGCCGAGAAAACCTCGGCGTTGCCCTGCGTCGCCGCGCGCATCAGGCCTTCCGCCATCTGACTGCGGGCGGAATTGCCCGTGCAAAGAATCAGGATTCGTTTCATAGTTGGGATTCCGTCTCGGCTTCGTGCGATTCGCCTGGCACGAGCCAGCAAAAAAAGACTGTCGCGGCGATTGCCCCGCACACCTGTGCCCCGATGAATCCCGGCGTGTCGGCAGGGCGAATACCCGCGAATGTGTCAGTGAAAGCCCTCGCCAAAGTCACAGCAGGATTCGCGAACGATGTAGAAGCAGTGAACCAGTACGCCGCCGTAATATACGCGCCGACCGCAAACGGCACGATGATTGGTCGAAAGCGCGCGCAGCAATGGATCACACCCAGCAATCCGAATGTTGCGATGAACTCGCTGAACATTTGCGCGCCACCAGATCTGACGTGTTGCGACTGGAAGAATACCGGTTCGCCGAACATTACATTCGCCGCGGCCACTCCGGCGAAGGCTCCGGCCAATTGAGCACCAACGTAGGCCGCTGAGTCGCCCCAGCTGATCGCGCCCTTCCACGCTTCGGTGAGGGTGACTACAGGATTCATGTGCGAACCCGAGATCGGTCCGAAAGTGAAAATAAGCGCCACCAGCGCTGCTCCGGTCGCCATCGTGTTAGCTAGCAGCGCGATGGCGACGTTGCCCCCCGCCAGCCGTTCCCCCATGATGCCTGAACCGACCACGGTAGCGAGCAGAAATGCCGTTCCCACCAGTTCCGCTGCCATTCTCCGCGCCAGCGATGGCCGAACTGTGTGTTCACTCGCCATCTGTGCTTGCCTTCCGACTTCCGCGCGGGATAACATCACGCATGCTTACCGTTGTCCTGTTGATCGCTTCTAATACTTTCATGACGTTTGCCTGGTACGGGCACTTAAAGCATCGATCCGCGCCGCTCTGGGAGGCGATTCTGTTCAGCTGGCTTATCGCGCTGGGCGAGTACTGCTTGCAGGTGCCGGCCAACCGGATTGGCTACGGCAGGTTCTCCGGCTACCAGCTGAAAATTATCCAGGAAGCTATTACCCTGGTCGTCTTCGCTGTGTTCGCATGGCTGTATCTGGGGGAATCGATGCGCTGGAACTATGCCGTCTCCTTCGTTTTGTTATTCGTCGCCGTGGCGGTCGCTTTTATCGGTCGTGGCTGAAATGATCAACTGCAACAGGTCGGCCCGCAGCACGGAGTCTTCGTCGCCTGTGCTACGGGCTTCACGGCCCGGACGAACGCGCTCATGAACTTCCCGTCCACTTGCGGTGCGATGGCATCCACGTCGATCCCATGCCCGGATAAAAACGTCCGCGCATCTTCAATCCGATAGACGCGCGTCGGTTCCAGCGTGATCGATTCAAAGCCTGCCGCCGCGAGCTTGCCGATGTATTCTTTCTCTTCGAGCGCACCCGCCACACAGCCCACCCAGAGCAGCACGCTCTTGCGGATCTCCGGCAGCATCGCGCCAGTGGTCACGACGTCAGACACAGCCAGCCGCCCGCCCGGTTTCAACACGCGAAATGCTTCTCTCAGAACGCGATCTTTATCGGCGGAGAGATTGATGACGCAGTTTGAGATCACCACATCCACGCTGTTATCGGGCAGCGGAATGCTTTCGATCTCGCCCTTCAGAAACCAAACATTCGTCACTCCGGCCTTGCGCTTGTTCTCTTCCGCAAGCGCGAGCATCTCATCCGTCATATCGAGGCCGTAAGCTCTGCCCGTCGGCCCCACTCGCTTCGCCGAAAGCAGCACGTCAATGCCGCCGCCCGACCCGAGATCCAGCACGGTTTCGCCTGGCGTTAGCTCTGCAAGTAATGTCGGATTGCCGCATCCCAGCGATGCCAGAACTGCTTCTTCCGGCAACTGCGAGGTCTGCCCGTCGTTGTACAAGTTGCTGGTGATCGGATCGCAACAACCATCCAGGGCCGCTGAAGCACCGCAGCATGAACTTCCGCCCGTAGTGACGCGTAACGCTGCCGCGCCGTACTTCTCGCGCACTACGTCTTTGATTGCCGTATCCATGGTGACTACCTCGTTTTACAGGTCTGAAACAGAACTTTGGTGGGGATGGCCTTATTGCGCGTGCAGCATTCCGCGTAGAGGAACTCGAGCATCTCCTGCAGCACCGCGGTATTCGCGCGATAACGAAGGAACGTGCCCTCGCGGGAGACTTCGATCAGGCCTTCGTTGCGGAGCTTGTCGAGATGGTGCGAGAGGTTCGACCCGGACAGTTCCAGTTCGGATTGGATCTCGCCGACCACCAGGCCTTCAGGATGCGCCGAAAGCAGGAGCCGCAGAATTCGCAACCGCTGTTCACTCCCGATCGCCGCGAACATATCGGCGAAGCGAAGAGTTTGCTCGGCGCCTGTGGCCATTTCCATATTTCAATAATAATTGAAGTATGGAACTATGTCAATGACTCACTTCACGTCAAAGGGAATCGTCTCGCCGAACATACGCCCGGTGGACCGTTCTTCGACAACCGCACTGAACAGGTAAGAACCGGCCGCCAGCGTAAATTCAGTCTGATACTTAGCCGACGGCCCGCCAGTTCCCTGGAACGTGACTCCGTCGCGCACGTTACCCACTACGGTTCCTTGGGCGCCGGGACCCGCATTCGTCCTGACCTGTCCCAGTATTTCGATCTGACCAGACAGCGATCCTAGTGGAACCGTTACAGTCGATGCCTCACCGGCCGGATAGACTCCGACGGAGAGATGAGGCTCAGGCAGCGTCGTAAAATCGTTCGCCGGAGCGGGGCCGCCGCTTCGACCGGCCAATTCACGCCGCAGTTCGTCAAATAGTGGCCCCACGCCCGCCACCAACGGGTTCGGAGAATTGGTGTGAGTCGCCGCCGGCGGATAGTTGATTCGCTTGTTAATGCCGCCGCTCTTTCTCTGCGGAAACTCAAACTCCACACTGCTGTGGAAGTTCTCCAGATAGTTGTACCGCCATATCGTTGAGGGGTTCTGCGTATTGGAACTGCGATCGTCAATCTGGTCCGGTGGTCCGTACGCGATGTAAGTCCGGCCCATCGGATTGATGCCTCCCCGCCCCGGATCATTGAAGTTGGCCTGAGCGTACGCGGTGCGTCGTGCGTTCTCTTCCTGTGAAACGCCGACCGCCACCGGCACCTGTCCGCCGCGACCACCGCCAGCACCCGCCGCATCATTCGTTGGAGCCATCAGTCCGCGCGCGTCAATCGGATAAATCGCCACGTTCGACTGTTTCGCGACATTGATGACACTCATCAATACGGCCTGATTATCCGCCCCCGCCTGCGTAACTCCATTTGAAAAATACATCACCGCTTTCTTCCCTGCGATGCGACCCAACAGCTTCGACACAGTTTCTATGTTTGCCAGTTTGGCATCCAAATCGGATCCGTTCGGGCTCCCGGTTGGGGCATTGATCTTTTGAACGACCGCCTCCAGACGAACCGGGTCGCTTGTAAAATCCTGCTCCACACTCACCCCGGCGCCCGCCACCAAGACGCTCACCAAATCGGTTGGTTTCATGCCGCTGTGAATATAATCGACGCCTACTTGCCGGATCCGCGCCTGCTCCTCGGGCCTCATCCCGCCAAAATCGAACAGCATCACCACGAGACGGCGATCCTGATCCTGGGCAGCAGGCGCTGTCAGAGGAGCCGCAACCGGAGCAGCCGCCGTCTGTGCGGCCCCCCGCGCCGGTCCGGCCTGAGGCGTGGCAGGAACCACTTGCGCCACCTGCGGTAGCCACGGAATCGCAATCGGCGACTGCGCGCGAATCACGGGTACATGCCCTACGCCAATCAACACACCAACCGCAACCGGGCCAGCCAACGTCACCACTCCCGCCGCGGCCAGGAGCGCTTTTTTCGCACGATTCAATCCCTGCAATCTTCGGTTCATCATGATCGCCTCAATTCTTCGCTTAATATCCGACCCCGTCACTCCCGACACACACACCAGCGGCGATTCCGCATAAAGCTTGCACACATCGAGAATCGCGTCGGCGTAAACACGCGGCTCATTGCCCAAGTACAGCACTTCCTCGTCGCAAGCGCGCTCGCGCTCTTCCACCATCCGCGCGCCGATCCACCACACCAGCGGGTGAAACCAAAACAGCCCTTCCACCACCATGTGCAGCGAGGCAAAGAGATTGTCGCGACGCCGGACATGGCATAATTCGTGCGCGATCACGGCTTCGAGTTGCGCCGGGGTCAGTCGATCCGCAATGCCCTCAGGCAGCAGCAGGACCGGACGTATTAGCCCGACCACGCCGGGTTCCAGCAGCCCCGGAGCCGAACGTATCGGGACCTTTGCCGGGATATCGAGGCAAACACTGTGCCGGAGCGCCGCGCGAATGCGCTGCCAAAGCCGCAGCCGAATGAAAACCATAGCCAGCAATCCGCACACCCAGACACTCGGAATCGCGATACCGATCCAATCCATATTCCGTGAAGACACCACGACCGGCACCACGGGCGCCACATCAACCGTGAAAGGCTCTGCAATGTATTGCACTGCGGCAGACACTGCGGGAGTAGCGATCTTTCGCGCGGCGGGCGTCCAGTCCGAATGGCTGGCCAAACTATTGCCCAGCGCCAGCAATACGGCGAACGGCACCAGAAACTTAACTGACGCGCCCAGCCACAGCCAATACCGCACCTTCGCCCGGTTCTTGCGGAACGCCAAGGTCAACAACCCCGCTGCCACCGCAAACACCGTCGATTGCCAAATGTGAGCTGTTATTTCGCCGATCATTTTGCTTCGCGCTTCCTTTCCGCTTTCTGCTGTTGATCCAGACTCTTAATCGTTTTTTCCAGTTCGCGGACATCGTCGAGCGTCAGCTTCCCTGCCTCGGCCAGCTGTGCCATCATCGGCTGCGCCTTGCCGCCAAAGAAACTCAGAATCTCGTCCAGCAGTTTGTGCCGGGCCACGTCCCGCGCGATCAGCGGCTCGAAGATATCCGCGTTGCTAATCTTCCTCACGCGCTGCAGTGCCTTCTTACCTTCCAGGCGATAAACCGTCGTTTGGATAGTCGTGTAAGCGGGTCTGGGCTCCGGAAATGCCTCCTGAATCTCGCGAATCGAGGCCTTTCCATGCGCCCACAGGGCTTCCAGAATCTGAAGTTCGAGCTTGGTAAGTTTGGGCTGAGGCATGCTGTTCTACTATCTTCAACCTGATCCTACTATTTCGTAGTAGACGAGTCAAGAGTTATTTTCCACCCTCGCAATGCACAATAGAGTTTTCCCCATGAACTGCCGGAGAGTTGCCCTTGTCGCCGTCTGATTCCGCGTCCACACCCCTGATGCGCCAGTACCACGCGCTTAAGCAACAGGTACCCAACGCGCTGCTGATGTTTCGACTTGGCGATTTCTACGAGCTGTTCTTCGAAGACGCCGTCACCGCCGCGCGCGAACTTGAAATCACGCTGACTGCCCGCAATAAGGAAAAAGGCCAGGCCATCCCGATGTGCGGCGTCCCGTATCACGCGGCGGAAGGCTACATCGCGCGGCTCATCGGCAAGGGTTATCGCGTGGCGATCTGCGATCAGATGGAAGCGGCAGTCGCCGGCAAGAAACTCGTTCGCCGCGAAGTCACCCGCATCGTCACTCCTGGAACCGCCACGGATGCGCACCTGCTGCGCTCGCACGAAAACAACTATCTGGCCGCGGTGGTGCGTAGCGGCACGCGCGCTGGCGTGGCATATGTGGACGTCTCCACCGGCGAATTCCGCGCCACTGAAATCGCCGACGACGATTTGCCGGGTCTACTGGAAAGTATCGGCGCACGCGAGGTCCTGGTGGCCGCTGAACATTCACTCTTCCCCCAGGCGGAGCAAAAACGCTGGGTAGCCACCGAACTCGAAGACTGGGTGTTTACGTCGGACTACGCTGATCGCATTCTCCGCGAACATTTCAAGCTGCATTCGCTCGATGGCTGCGGACTCGCTGGTCGCCCAGCCGCGGTTGGCGCTGCCGGTGCCGTGCGGGTCGTGGCAGTCCCAGCAGAACTGGCCGCCGGAGAGCGTCGAAGTGTGCTTGGCGCCGTAGTGGTAGGCGCCTACCTTGTTGGAGGCAGAGGTGCGCAGCTGCCCGCCTACCGTCACCCCGGCCGAGCCGGTGGCGTG
>CAIKAS010000171.1 GCA_903825445.1 uncultured Acidobacteriia bacterium | reverse complement strand
GCGCATTTGTTCCTTGGCAAGGCGATTCTCGTAGCTTGCGGCGAGGCTGCCTGCGAAGCCGTCGGCTCGGGCTCCAGCTACAGTCGGTTGCACTACGCGGCGGATCAGATGGCTCCACAAGGCCACTCCCGGCTCCCCGATCGTCTTCCACAGCAAGTTGAGCCGTTCGTGCCAGTCGTTAATCACGCCGTCGTCGGTGGTTTCAAAGCTCGCGCCTGCGATTCGAAAGGTTTGAACATATTGGTCGGACCGCGTGTGCAGGATGTTCGGCGTTAAGAGCGCGGTGTAGGGCACCGCGGATGCGAGCGACACATCCTTTGCCGCTCGGATCTGGTCGGCGCGCAGGGGGGTGTTGCGATACGTCACGGGCGTACCCAGGGCTCGGCCTGCGCACGCCATGGCCCGAGGGAGCGTGCTCGCCAGTGGGCTCGGTTTGCCAGGCTATGCCGGATCGCGCTTGGTGCCCAGGCGGCCCAAATTTCGAAGAAGCGCGGATCGGTGTTCGTAGCCAACCTTCCCAGCCCATGCACCGGGACGCAAATGAGCAGGGCGAGCAGATTTCGCGTTAGTAGAAACGTTTCGACGGTAAGCACGCCGTTGGCGAGTAGCACGGCGTAAGGGACGCCCAGCGCCATCGCTGGCCGTGTAAGTCCGACGAACAGAACGTCGGCGGTCACTCCGTCTGCTGATTCCGGCGTCATGATTCAAACCCCGAACAGGCCGCGAATCCAAGTCACAACCTGGGAGGAACCGAAGACGAGGACGATGCCCGCGACCCCACCCACCATCCAGGCCCAGCTGATTCGGTTAAACCAAGCCGCGACGCCGAGGACCATGACGGCAATGACGGCGACGGGCGCCAGAATCGTGAGGAGATTCGACTGCAGGGCGGTGGCGCCCGTAGCGAAGGGACTCGTCTGTGCGAGCACAGGTCCGGCTGGGCTGATGGCTATGAGAACGGCGTAGGGATTAAGGCCCCGCGTAACTGGTGAGGCGCGACGGTTAGGCATTGGACTCTTCCTCGTGAGGTTCGCTTGAGTTGGCACTGCAGCGTTTGGCTGAGCGCTAGGTTGCGATTGCGAACGGGTGCGAGGTGAGTTGGGTTAGCGATGCGAACTTCGAGTTTTGGGGTTCCCCTCTGTCGACATCTCTCACGCATCAGCGTTGGATTTAATTAAAGGATCTAACGGGATCTAGAGGGGGTGGCGTGATTATCTAATTAATACAATGAGTTAGAGTTGATTCTTGTAGAGTTGGCACGGGTTGCCGTGAGTATTGATACGAAACCGCTGAGAGATGCGACGCCCTGGCGTGAGAGATGACACGTTATGGTGAAAAACGCTTCCTCTGAAGCTTTTATAAATCAAGACGTTAGGGAGGCCCGTGAGAGATGCGACGCGCTGCGTTCGCAGGGTGAGCGGGCACATTCAAGTCACTGTTTAATAAGAAAAAAAGAGAATCCGTGGCGCACTGCCAAGGTGATTTTCGAGAGAGTTGCAACGTTTCTAAGGACGCAGCGTGCGCGGTCTTGGCAAGACGTGTGGCCGTGACGGCAGCAAAAGTAGTCCGGTGTCGGCAACTTTTACGTTGGCGTCCGGATAGACCTTCATGACGCGCTTTAGCGAGTCCGAGAAGAAGCGGCGGAAGAAGCGCAACTCCTGATAGCTGTGCCCGAACTGCTCCGACAGCTGGGTCCAGCTGACGCTGCTGGGTTTGCTGAGGTGGAACAGCCGGTGGACGAGCCAGGCGTAGACGTC
>CAIKAS010000170.1 GCA_903825445.1 uncultured Acidobacteriia bacterium | reverse complement strand
TTGGGTGGCACTTGGAGCCGTGCTTTTAAACGGCGGCGTCATGATGGGGATCCAGCGGAGCGGTGACAAGAGCGTCAATCTGCGCGCAGCTTACGTGCATATGCTCGGCGACCTTCTCGGCGCGATCGCCATTATCGCCGGGTCTCTCGTGATCCGTTTTACCGGATGGACGACGGTCGATCCAATATTGTCGGCTGCGATTGCCTTGCTGATTATCTGGAGTTCCTGGGACATCGTGCGCGAGTCGCTCAACATACTGCTGGAAGGAAGTCCGCGCGGTATGGAAGTAGCGGCGGTGACGAGCGCGATCCGGTCGGTGGAGGGAGTACTGGATGTGCACGACCTGCATATCTGGAGTCTCGGTTCCGCGTCACACGCGCTGTGCATGCACGTTCTGATTGAGGATATGCCCCCGTCGAAGAGCGGAGAGATTCTGCACCGAATCAACCACGTACTGGCTGACCGGTTTCACATACATCACGCGACGGTGCAGTTTGAGCACGTTGGGTGCGCCATCTCGGACCACGGCTGTGTGATATCGGCGGCGGAAGAGCATCATCACCATCACCACCACTAGCGCGAAGTCCTGAAAGCGGCCTGGTTCTCCTCAGCAATCTTATCGATGTGGTCGATGACCAGTGTGTCGATGGTGATTTTCTCCGGCACGAGTCTGAGGCCGAACTGCTCCTGCAGAGCGGTGAAGATATCGGGCAAACCGGCATAGCGGCTGGCGAATTCGGGGCTGGCGCCGGGGAGGGGATCCTGAGGTGCAAACTTCAGGTCGAAATCGTACATGCCCTGGAGTCCGGTCCTGTCGACGACCGGCTGTTTGACCGCGCCTGCAAGCGCACGTGCCAAAGACTCCACGGGCACGTTCTGGAATTTGATCTCAAAGCCTGTGTTCATTCCGGAAAACGGAGCGCCCTGGTTTGGCTCTAGTCGGGATCCACTTTTGGCCACGACCAGCGCACAGCCGGACACGATCTTCGGTTCATGATGCGCTACCAGGTGAAAGCGCTCTTCCAATAGACTCCGCAGCAGCGGCGCCATCTGTTCCCGGGTGAGAAGGGTGTGGCCCTCCACCTTTGCATTGAGGTAATAATGGCCGCGGAGGAGCACGTCCGGAATTCCCAGAATGTTGCCGTAATCCACCGCAAATGCCTGGCTGATCATACTCTTGAGCGGCGCATTCCGCATGATAAGTCTGTTGGCCGGATAGATGGTCGGCTGGTTGGCTCGTGGGTCGTTATTGAAAAACTCCGGAGGTATATTCGGATCTTCCAGACGGAGCGATGCGGCTTCAAAAGCCTGTTTCGCCGCCGGTATTCCGGGTGTCACGCGGGCCGGTTGCGGCGGATTCTGGCCGCGGGCCGGGACCACGGCGATGGCCGTGATGAGGAACGACGTCAGGGCGGACGGGAAGCGGAATCTGAATAATACGGGTTGGTGCGGGTTTTGAGTCGTCATGCCGAGGCAATCCTTCTGGACAAACCTTAGCATCGAAATTCGCGGCCCCTGTCACGCTTTTGCAAAACCTACTCCAGCGTCAGATTGGAACGGCGGTAGACAGTTTTTCCTGCGCGCATCACCAGCCAGGCGTCGTTGTGCCCTGCACGGCGCGGGAGCTCGCGATAATCATCCACATCCATCACGCAGATGTCGGCGGATTTTCCGGGTTCCAGCGAACCGGTGACGTGCGAACAACGCAGGGAACAGGCGGCATTATAGGTTGCGGCGAGGATGGCTTCGTCCTCCGTCATCCCAAGTTCCTGGCAAGCGAGGTAGAGCAGAAACTGGGGATTCAGAGATGCCGAGCCATTCGGGCAGTAGCCTGAGGCCAGTGCGACTGGCATTCCGTCATCGATAGCCGCGCGGGCAGAAACGAATTTTCCGGCGAGGATGTCGCAGGCGAGCGCCACCTGGACGCAGCCAGCGTCGGCAAGCGAGCGAGAAACGGCATTATTCTCGGGAATAATGCCCAGCAAAGCGAGCGCGCCGGCCGAGTGCGCCAGCCTGAAAATTCCTTCACTGATTACACCGGAAGCCCGAAACCGGATGTTGAAGCCAGCTGCGGCTGCGGCCTCTGCCAGCGCCTGCGCGTCCGCCAGCCATGAACTGCCCACTGGAACCTCCAGCAGAGACGCCAGTTCCTTGCGGGATACAGCAGACATCCAGATCTGCCTGAGGCGGCCGAAATGAGGACTGGGCGCGTCATCCGCAGCCCAGGGGGGCGCGAAGACGGATCTTATGCGTAACGGACGGGACTGGAGCGTCTGGTGAGTGCGCAACGCCTTGAGCGTGTTCCGCAAATCGGGGGCAAAGTGTGTGTGAGCCCCTGCGGTGAGT
>CAIKAS010000169.1 GCA_903825445.1 uncultured Acidobacteriia bacterium | reverse complement strand
ATGGTGCTCGACGCCGTCACAGTGCGCAATCTGGAATTACTGGAACCGATCTTTTCTGCAAGTGGCAGCGATAACAGTTCCACACTGATCTCCATCCTCGACCAAACAGCCACCGGCATGGGTGGCCGGTTACTCCGTCAGCGGCTTCTCCGCCCTTCACTCGATCGGGATGAAATCGAAGCCCGTCTTGACGCCGTCAGCGATCTGGTGCGCGAAACCATCCTCCGGTCGGAACTGCGTAAGCAACTCGCGCCGGTGCTCGATATCGAAAGGCTTCTCGCAAAAGTGATGATCGCCAGCGCCGGGCCTCGCGACCTGCATGCGCTCGGCCGTTCGTTGGAACAAATGCCCCGGCTCGCAGAAGTTGCGCGATTGACGTCGAGGCCCCTCTCCGCTCGCCTTATAGATACCTTTGCCAGGCTCGATCCCGTACCCGAGATCAGCGGCCCCATCGTCGCCGCGCTCTCCGATACGCCGCCGATCAATATCGGCGATGGCGGAACCGTGCGCGCCGGCTACGATCCCGAACTCGACGAACTGCGCGACCTGAGCCAGAACGGTCGCCAGGTGATTGCGCAGATTGAAGCGCGCGAACGCGTGCGTACCGGCATCGCGTCGCTGAAGGTACGTTTCAATAACGTTTTCGGTTACTACATCGAAATCTCGAAGGCCAATCAGCACCTCGCACCTTCCGATTACGAACGCAAACAAACGCTCGTCAACGCCGAACGCTTCACCACGCCGGAGCTGAAGGAATACGAGCATAAGATCCTCTCGGCTGAAGAGAAGATTCTGGAGATCGAGAAGCGCATCTTCAATCAACTGCGACAGCAGACGGCCGATCAGGCGCAGCGAATCCGCGCCACGGCCACGGCGGTGGCTGAACTCGACGTCTCCGCCGCACTGGCGCAGGTTGCCGCCGAGAATCGCTATGCGCTGCCTTCGTTCTCCACCGACGACGAAATGCGCATCGACGCTGGCCGCCATCCTGTGATCGAGAAACTGGCGGGCGAAGAGGCCGGTCGGTTCATCCCCAACGACCTCTACCTGAATAATGGCGCGGATCGCATCGCGCTGATCACTGGACCCAATATGGGTGGCAAGAGCACTTATCTTCGGCAAGCCGCGTTGATCGCAATCATGGCCCAGATGGGATCCTGGGTGCCTGCGACCGCCGCATCGCTGCCCCTCATTGACCGCGTGTTTACGCGAATTGGCGCGTCTGACAATCTGGCGCGCGGTCGTTCCACGTTCATGGTGGAGATGACCGAAACTGCAGTCATTCTCAATACCGCAACGCCACGCAGCTTTATTATTCTCGATGAAATCGGCCGCGGCACCGCGACGTATGACGGTCTCTCGCTCGCCTGGGCCGTGGTGGAACACATTTCCGCTGTCACAGGCGCCAAGACTCTCTTCGCCACTCACTACCATGAACTCACCGAACTCGCGGGGCAACTGGACGGCGTCCGCAATCTCAGCGTCAGCGTGAAAGAAGCCGGTGACAAGATCATCTTCCTCCACAAGGTGGAACCGGGCAAGGCTGACCGGAGCTACGGTATCGAAGTGGCCCGACTCGCAGGGCTTCCTGCTCCGGTAATTAATCGTGCCCGCGAAGTTCTGCGCCAGCATGAGATCATGCCGCAGCGCGAGATTTCCGCGCCGGTGCAGATCCGGCTTTTTGAACCCGGCGCGAGCGATATCAAAGAAAAGATCCGTGGGCTGAAAATCGACGAGATGCGGCCTGTGGAGGCGCTGCGCATTCTCGAAGCGCTGCAACGCGAACTCAGCTGACCTTCTTGCCCCTGAGTAAATTCTCCAGTTTTCCTAATGCTTTTTCCATCTGCTGCGGTTTTTCCAGCACGCCCGCGAACAAATCGCCAACGCGCGAAAACCGGTCCACCGCGTTGGCCAGTGTGAATTGCCCCGGTTCAATGCCGACCCGTACTTCCTCCCACGCCAACGGTGTAGCTACTGGTGCGCCTGCGTAGGCCCGCACCACGTAGGGCGCCGAAATCGTTTTGCTCTCCGCCAACTGCAGATAGTCGAAGTAGACCCGGTTTTTCTGCCGCTTCTCAACGGAGCGGGGAGTGGTGAAAAGATCCGGCCGTTCGCCCGCCACCAATCGCGCGATCACTTCAGCAAATGATCGCGCCTGCTCAAAGGTATAGTGTGGCTCAATCGGAACATAGATATGCAGGCCGTCGCCTCCCGTAGTCTTTGGATAGCCACTCAAGCCAATAGCATCGAGCTTCGCCTTCACCAACAACGCCGCCTCCACTATCTTCGCGAAGGAGCACTCAACCGGATCCAGATCAATCAAAATGAAATCCGGATTCTCCAGCGAACCAACCCGGCTCATCGATGGGTTCTGATCGATGCAACCCAGATTCGTCAGATACAACAAACTCGCGCGGTCATCGGCCAGAACATAGCGGATTTTTTCCACCATCTCCGTCCGCAGCCACGCAGGATAGTTTTCCGGCGTATTTTTCTGAAAGAAAAACTGACCGTGGATTCCATTCGGATACCGCTTGAGCGATAGCGGCCTGTCTTTCAGATATGGCAAGATGAGCGGCGCGACCGCATCGTAGTAATTCAAAAGATCACGCTTAGTGTAGCCGTCCTCCGGGAAATACAGCTTGTCCAGGTTGGTGAACTTCAGCGCATGTCCGCCAATCGTGGCGGTGACTTCCTTCTTATCTGCGGGCAGAAAACCAACCAGGCTCGCCGTTTCGCGCCCGATCTGCCCAGGATCCACGTCGGAGCGCAGCCCCAGGTACACCGGCGCACGCAGCTTCCGGTCACTGGTCCATTCTGCAAACTTCACCTGTGCCACCAGTTCCGGCTTCACCCACACCGTTCCGCGTGGAATCATCTTGTCCGGGGCGAACGGCATCTTGTCAATCACCCGCGAATGCATCTTCCCAAGAAGTTCGCGGAGTGTCTGTTCAGTGAAACCGGTCCCCACATTGCCGGTATAGATCAGCTTGCCGCCTTCGTGAACGCCGACCGCGAGCGAGCCAAATGTGTCGCGCTCGCCCGGCGTGAAGCCGCCAATCACGAATTCCTGCTGCTGCGTCAGTTTTAGCTTCAGCCACGTCTTGCTGCGACGTGACTCGTAGACGCTGTCGCCGGATTTCGCGATCAGTCCCTCAAGTCCATGCTGCCGCGCGGCTTCCAACAGCGCTTCTCCAGATCCCGGCAAACTTCCTGACACCCGCAGCAGATTGAACGGTTTTACAATTTGCTCAAGCAAACGCTTTCGTTCCGTGAGCGGCGTTTTGCGCAGATCGTAGCCATCCAGATACAGCAAATCAAAAACGTAAAGATGAACCGGACTCTTCGCCGACATCTTCGCGATTGCCGAAGCGTCGCTCGTGTGAATGCGTGGCTGAATCAGCTCGAACCTGGACACTCCACTCGAATCCAGCGCCACAATCTCTCCATCGAGAATCGCCTGTTGCGCTTCGATATAGTGCGGCAGCACGAGTAACTCGGGATACTGACGTTCACAACGGTTGTTATTGCGCGTAAAGATACTCACAGCGCCGTCATTGAGATAAATCAGCCCCCGTACGCCATCCCACTTAATCTCAAAAGTCCACTTGTCGCCGCGCGGCATGGATTCCGCGATGCTGGCCCCCATCGGCGCGAGGAACCCCGGCATAGGTGCCTGCACTGCGCCGGGAATCTCGGACAGATCTATGCGGATACTTTTTTTTTACGTGGCGCGGCCTTTTTTTTCACCGACGCGGCCTTTTTCTTGGATGGCAGATCCGCCGCGATCTCCGCCTGCGTGCGCCCGGTCTTTACGCTCACCGCATGCTGTTCAATATCCCAGCCAGTGACCGCGGCCGCGTCTTTCTTCTTGATCAGCAGCCACTCTTTCCCCGCACGCCCACCCTTCCCGCGACCCTTCATCCGCACGATGGCCCAGGTTCCTGCCAGCTTCTCACCGTGCAGTTCAAACTTCAAATCGCCGCGCTCCAGTTGCGCTTCGCCGGATTCAGGCCCGATCAATTGAAACGTGCCGCGATCCCACAACATGACACTGCCGCCGCCGTAATTGCCTTTCGGGATGTTGCCTTCGAAATCGCCGTATTCAATCGGGTGATCTTCCACCTGCGCCGCGAAGTGTTTCACAGCCGGATCGAGCGACGGCCCCTTCGGCACCGCCCAGGACTTCAGCGTGCCACCCATCTCCAGCCGAAAGTCATAGTGCAGGTGCGTCGCGTCGTGCCTTTGGACGCAGAAACTGCCACCCCGCACCGCTGAAATAGCAGCGTGTCCAGCCGCCGGTTCGGGCGTCTTGCTGAAGTCACGTTTGCGCTGGTAGTCTTCTAACGACATGACGGAGTGGAAATGTTCTTTCATTCATGTTATAGCTGTACGAGGGGAATAGAAAGCGCGCCCTGCATTTTCGGCGTAAATTGAGTGACAAATATATGGCAGCCAGTACCTGGAAAGGGCATCTGACATTCGGTCTTGTCTCGCTTCCCGTCCGCCTGTTTACGGCGGCGCGCGGCGAAACAATCAGCTTCAATCAGCTCCACAAAGAGGATCATTCGCGAGTCAAGCAGGTTCTCTATTGTCAGGCTGAAGATAAGCCCATCACGCGCGACCAGATCGTGAAGGGCTACGAGTATGAGAAGGGTAAGTACGTAGTCATTGACGAAGAAGATATCCGCAAGGTGGCGCCCAAGACCGCGAAAGTGATGGAGATCCTCGAATTTGTCAAAGGCGAAGACGTCGATCCTGTCTATCTCGATAGCTCCTATTACATGGCGCCGGATGAAGGTGGCGAAAAGCCCTACGCGCTTTTGTTCGCAGCCCTGAAGCAAACCGGCTACTATGGCGTCGCGAAAGTTGCCATGCACAATCGCGAGCACATCGTGATCATGCGTCCCGGCGAGCACGGCCTGCTGCTCCACACCATGTACTTTGCCGATGAAGTGAAGAAGACCGAGGAATTCCGCACCGATACGGAGAACATTCGCGAGAAGGAACTGGCGCTCGCGCTCAATCTGGTCGAATCGCTCTCTGCGGAATTCGAGCCCCGGAAATACACCGACACCTACCGCGACAATCTGCGCAACATGATTCAGGCCAAGATCGACGGTAACAGCATTGTGGAGACGCCGGAGACGCATATCGCGCCGGTGATCGACATCATGGAAGCGCTGAAAAAGAGCCTTGAAATGCGCAAGCCGCCGAATGTTGCGGAAGAAATCGCCGAGCAGCCGAAACGACGGCGGACCGCGGTTCGTAAAGCCGGCGGCGCATAATCTTAGCGCGCTATCGCCGACTTAGCCACGCCAACCTTTGCCGGATAAGCATGGTCCATCACGGACCACAGGAAATCGACCGTCATGCGTGCCTGATTGTGGCAACTCATGCAGCCCAGTTGAGGACGCCCCTGGTCAAACGTCTCCATCGTCAGATTCGCAAACGCCGAAGTCGCGCCCGCGCCCGGAAATGTCGTTGTGATTTCCCCGCCTTGTGTGGCCGGAACCGGCGCAGCCTGATTGCCTTCCAGCCTCGGCCATTGTGTAGTCGCCACCCTATAGAACTCGAAGGGCGTGTTGTGAAGCAGTCGCTGATAGACAAGATTCATGAGCTCGGTCTTCGGATGAACCGGCGCCATGATATTTCGAGTCACGTTGAACGGTGTAACCGGCTGCTTCGCCAGCGGCACCAGCATCAACGGATTCTCCGCCGGCATTGGGTTCGTTTTGTTGCCGTCGTGGAAAGTGAATTTACCTGTGCCGCCAAACTCCTTCGGTGGAATAGCGTCGATCTGCTCGAATGACGACCAGATCCACTGCGGCCGGCTCGGCGTCTTGACGACGATGTGCATACCAACCAGCCCCATCAAAGTCTTCGAGCACTGGCCTGTGTTTGGATCTTTGAGCATCGCCATGCGCGAATAGAAGCGCGCCTTTTGCTCCTCGGTGAAACCTTCCAGATCGAGCCACGATGCCTTCAGCACCACGGAGCCCATGGGAAATTGCACGACAGGCAATTCCGGGCGCGGCGAGGGAACCGGCGGCAGACTCGCACGCTGATACAGCTTGTGGCTCACGATGAAATCGTACGCGATCTTGTTGTAGAGCGTCTGTAGCCGAACGTACCTGCCGTTCTGTGCCACCAACGGTCCAAGCAGTTCACCAACACCAGCCTGCCCGATATCGTCAATTCCGGATTTCGACCCAAGCACCATATCACCGAAGCCTGTCGCGGCGTTGCAGACATTCATGCCCGGCGGATCGTAGGCGTTAAAAGCCGCCGTGGGCGCCGAACCGTCGTCGTGAAAGACTTCGTAGAGCGATTTGAAAGTTTCAAAAACTCGCGGGCCGGGGCCGCCGACTGTCTTCGTCGTATCCGCCACACCCCGCTTCCCCTTCGCCGCCGGCCAGACCATTGCGACGAATTCGCGCCAGGAGAAGTCGTCAAAGTAGTCCATCGGAATGTCCGTGTAGCCATCGGGAATGCAGACGTCGCTCAAAGGCACCGGCGAGGACGCGTCCTGCACAACGTCGTCCGGGCACACTTTTGCAGGTGCGGCCACCGCTAAACCTGAAAACACCACCAAAACTGCGGCGACATACGCGGCGCCGACGCCGAGCCGACCCAGTACGGCCCGCAATGATAAACCGCCAAAACCCATGCCAACAGAATATAGTATGGATTTGCAGGTATAATGGCTGGCAACAGCTAAACGGGAGTTTCTCCATGTATACGAGACGCGATCTTGGCAAATTCGCAGTAACCACCCTGGGAGCCACGGCCCTTGCCGGACTTCCCCGATCTCTGGCATTTGCCGCCACGGGCGATTCTGCCAATGCCGCGAATACCAGCGTGCGCCTCGGTGCCACCACGTGGAGCCTGCGCGACATGGCCCGCGTCCCCGGCCAGGACAACATTGACGACATCATCAAGCCGCTGAAATCCGCGGGCGTCACAGAGATCGATCTCTGGTCGTACAACGCGGAACCCGCCGGGCCGAACACGGGTCCTGGCGCGCCTCCCCCTCCGGCTGCGTATCCCATCAAAATTCATCTGTTCACGAAGGAAGAGATCGCTGCCGCGATGCTGCAGGCCCGCAATCTGACGCGCGACTGGCGGCTCAGCACGCCCGTGAGCCACTTCGCCGAAATGCGTGTGAAATTCGCCTCCGCCGGAATCTCCGTCACCAGTTTCACCGTGAAGTACGACGATACGTTCACCGATCAGGAAATCGATATCACGATGGAGCAGGCGATAACCCTCGGCGCGTCTTTCGTCAACGCTCCCGGCAATGCCGACGTCCTAAAGCGCCTCGCATCATTTGCGGATAAGCATCAGCTGAACATTGCGGTTAACGATTTCGCCATGGCAGCGTCGCTGCCGTCGTCACGCTTTAAGATAAACGCGGATATCGGAGCAATCACGGCTGCGAACGGTTCGCCGGTGGCGTTCATCCAGGAGCATCACGACGCGATCGCACAGCTGACGATCAAGGATCGCCGCCTGAAGCAGGGCAAGAACGAACAGTTTGGAGACGGCGATACGCCGGTCCTGAATGTTCTGAAGCTCGTGAAGGAAAAGAAGTACGCGTTTCCGGTCTTCGCCGAGTATGAGTACCTTGGGCTGGGGACGCCGGGCGAAGAGTTGCAGCGCTGCATGGATTACATGCGCACCGCGCTCGCGTAGCCCTTTCTACGTCGCGCTTTTCAGCAATTCTTCCGCCCACAACGCGCCATTCGGGTCGTCTTCGTGCTTGAAGTACACATAGGCATCGCGGCCACCCGCCAGCAGCGACCGCACCTGTTCCCCCAGAACGCGTCTGGCATCTTCGCCGTAGTCTCCTTTGCGTAACCGGAAATAACCAAAGTCGGCAGTGAAGACCTTCGGCACTTCGAGCTTGTCTGATTCCGCCAGGCACAGCGCAATGTTGCGGCTGGCCAGCTTCTCGTAAACCGCGTCCGTCAGCCACGACGCATGCCGGAACTCAAACGCAAATCGGACATCGGCCGGCAAAAGCGGCAGGTATTCCTCAAGTCGCGACAGATCCACCTTGAATGTAGGCGGAAACTGATAAAGCACAGGCCCAAGCCTTCGGGCGGCGCGCAATGGTTCCAGTGCTTTCAGGAACAACTCCGTAAAACTCCCCGCATCCTTCATCTTCATGATGTGAGTGAGGCGCATATGTGCCTTGCACGCAAACGCAAAATCGCCGGAAGTAGCTGCCAGCCAGCCTTCCAGCGTCTTCCCCGAAGGCAATTGCCGAAACGTATAGTTCACTTCGACGCTGTTCAGCCGCGTAGCATAATACTCCAGGAACTTCTTCGCCGGAACGTCTTTCGGATAAAACTCGGGCTTCCACGCGGGATAAGAGAATCCCGAAGTGCCTGCAAATAAACGCGCCATATTTCAACCATGGTAAGCGCAAACAGGCAATCGATACAATCGTCCGAGTAGCTCCAATTACCCGTGACCCAGCCCAGCGCCGCGACAGCCCCCTCCGATCAGAACGCCGCCGTCGCCGCCAGTTTCCTTGGCTGGACGCTCGACGCCTTCGACTATTTCCTCGTCGTCTACGGCCTCACCGCCATCGCACGCGATTTCCACCGCTCCGATAAAGACATGGCGCTGGCAATCACCGTGACGCTCGGCTTCCGACCGATCGGCGCGTTCCTTTTCGGCCTGCTTGCCGATCGCTACGGTCGCCGCACACCGCTGATGGTCGACCTGATTTTCTACTCGATCATCGAAGTCGCCACTGCCTTCGCGCCAACGTACACGTCGTTCCTCATCCTGCGCGCGCTGTTCGGCATCGGCATGGGAGGCGAGTGGGGCGTCGGCGCGTCGCTCGCCATGGAGAAAGTGCCGCGGCGTCTGCGTGGCTTGTTGTCAGGCCTGCTCCAGCAGGGCTACGCCCTCGGCAATCTGCTCGCCGCCCTCTGCTACTTCTTCCTGTTCCAGCGCTGGGGCTGGCGGCCCATGTTCCTGCTCGGCGGACTTCCAGCCTTGCTGGCTCTGTTTGTCCGCGTGAAAGTGAACGAATCCGAAGCATGGGAGCGCTCGAAATCAGCCGACTGGGGACAGCTGTGGGCATCAGTTTTCTCCAACTGGAAAATCTTCCTCTACATCGCCCTGTTGATGACGTTCATGAACTTCAGTTCGCACGGCACGCAGGACATGTACCCGACATTCTTGCAACGCTACTTCCATTTCGATGGTCCCAAACGCACCATGATCTCGGCTATTTCCTCGGTCGGCGCCATTGCGGGTGGGCTCTTCTTCGGAGCGCTCTCCGACCGCATCGGCCGACGACGCTCCATCGTGATGGCATTGGTTCTGGCGGTAGTGGTAATTCCACTCTGGGCGTTTTCGCCGACCACCGCCATGATCGTCACCGGTGCATTCCTCATGCAGTTCATGGTGCAGGGCGCGTGGGGCGTCATCCCCGCACATCTTTCGGAACTGGCGCCGGATTCCGTCCGCAGCTTTCTCCCCGGCTTCGCTTACCAGTGCGGCGTGCTGATTTCCGGCTCCATCGTCTACATCCAGGCATTCCTCGCGGAGAGTATGTCGTACGCTTCCACCATGGCCGTGACAGGCGCGGTGGTGTTCATTGGCGGAGCAGTTGTAACCGCGTTGGGCCGCGAACGGCATGGCCGCGAATTCGGCGGCTGACGCACACCTCCGTTCTCCCGTATAATTCAGTTCAATGCGATTGTTTCCAATTGTTGTGGTGGTTGCGCTGTGCACGCTGTCCTGCCGGCACAGTTCGTCGACCGCGGATTTCTCGAAGATCACGGAAGAATTCGTCTACAAGACCCTTGCGTTCTCACCCGTCTGGGCCTCCAGCCAGGGCCTGCATTCCTACGCCGGCGTGTCGTTCGATACCCAACTCGACGATGTCGGCTTTCGCGCGCTTCAGCAGCAACGTGACTTCTACGCCGACTTCCACAAGCGCCTGGAAGCATTCGACAAGAACGATCTTTCCCCGGAAGACCGCGCTGATTACGACATCATTGACACCCAGATCGGTCTGGCGCTGTTTGATTCGGATATGGCGCAGACATGGCAGCGGAGCCCGCAGACCTATGTCGAACTGATCGGCGATGCGCTCTACAACCCGGTGCTGCTCGAATATGCCCCGAAAGAAGACCGCTTCCGGCACATCATCGCACGCATGAATAAGGTTCCGCAGTTCATGGATAACGCCCGCCGCCAGTTACGCGAGGCGCCGCCAGAGTGGGTGAAGGTGGCGATTGAAGAAAACGATGGCAACATCGATCTGATCGACAAAACGCTGCGCGCCGACGTGCCTCCGACGCTGAAAGCCGATTTCGCCGCCGCCGCATCGCCTGCTCTCGATGCCCTGCGCGCCTTCAATCGCTTTCTGACGGAAGGCGGTGATCGGCGTGGCCGCCGCGGACAACCGGGTGACAACGGCCCCGCTGGAAATGGCCCCGGCAACAGCCCCCGCGGCGATAACAACGTCCCCGATTGGCGACTCGGACCCGAAAAATACGGCGCCAAATTTCGTCTGGCTCTTGCCACGGACCGTACTCCGGATCAGGTACTGGCCGATGCCGAGGCGCGCCTCAGAGCGGTGCGCGCACAGATGCTCGAAATCGCTCTGCCACTCCACGCAAAGTGGTATACGGACCACAAGGATCATTCCGATCTGAATGGCGAAGAACGGGAAAACAAGGTCGTGAAGGAAGTGCTCGACCACATCGCACAAAATCATTCCACGCCGGCCAGCTACATGGATGACGTCCGCAAAGATCTGGCCGACGTAACCAGTTTCGCGAGAGAGAAAAACCTGCTGACCATGCCAGCCGGCACGAATCTGCAGGTCATCCCCACGCCCGAGTTCCAGCGCGGGATCTATTCAGTCGCTGGCTTCGACCCCGCGCCGGTCTTTGAACCCAAACTCGGCGGCTTCTACTGGCTGACGCCGATTCCGCCGGACTGGCCCAAGGAGCGCGTGGAGTCAAAGCTGCGCGAATACAATTCCTTCAACATCAAGCTCATCACCATTCATGAGGCCATGCCCGGCCATTACGTGCAGGGTGAGTTTGCCAACGCCGTGCAGCCGAAAATCCGCGGCGTGCTGCGCGCGCTCTATAGCAACGGTCCCTATGTGGAAGGCTGGGCACAATACATTACGCAGGTCATGCTGGACGAAGGCTACCTGAATAACGCGCCGGAACTGCGACTCACACTCCTCAAGCAGGAACTGCGCGTCGACGCCAACGCGATCCTCGATATCCGGCTGCAAACGAATCGCATGACGGACGACCAGGCTATGGAACTCATGGAGAAGCTCGCCTTCCAGGAGCACGAAGAAGCTGTTGGCAAACTTCGAAGAGCCAAACTCTCTTCAGCGCAGTTGCCGACCTATTTCGTAGGCTGGCGCGACTGGCTGCGCGTGCGCGAAGCCGTAAAGAAAGAGCAGGGGACATCTTTTAGCCTGCACGATTTCCACGATCGCGCCCTGAAAGAAGGTGGCGTTCCGCTGCCTGTACTGGCACATCTGCTCACCGGCAAGGACCTTCAGTAAACGGATCTCGCGATAGCGTTCAACTAACTTCATGCGCGACTGGCTGAACCGCAACGTCTGGGGCATGACGATCACGAGTCTGCTCTCCGATGCGTCGCATGAAATGGTGATGGCCGTGTTGCCCGGCTTTCTGCCACTCATTCACGTCGCCGCGGCAGCGCTTGGCTGGATCGAAGGCGCCACCGACGCAATCGCCAGTTTCCTCAAGCTGTTCGCCGGCTGGTACTCGGATAAGATCGGCCACCGCAAGCGCATGATCGTCACCGGCCAGTTCTTCACTGGTGCGGGTCTGTCTCTCTTCGCCTTCGCAGGCAGTTGGGGCATGCTCCTGGCGGGCCGAATGGTGAGTTGGTTCGGACGTGGTCTGCGCGGCACGCTCCGTGATGCGATGCTTTCGGAATCGGTGGAGCCGGAATTCCGCGCCCGCGCATTTGGCTTTCACCGCGCCGGAGATACGATCGGTGCCATCATCGGCCCCCTGTTGGGCGTGGCGCTGTTGCATTGGCTGCCTGCGCCGACCCCTGAAGCACCGTTTCGCAAAGTTTTCCTGGTCTCGCTGATACCCGGCATTGCCGCGCCGCTGGCGTTTCTGTTCCTCGTCAAAGAGACGCGGCGTCAACCGAAGCCATGGCTGAACTTCCTGCAATCGGTGGGCGAATTGCCTCCCCCCTTTCGCCGCATGCTGCTCGCCGTGGGCCTGTTTGGCTGCGGCGATTTTTCACCGGCCCTGCTGATCCTGGCAGCCGCGACGCTGCTGACCCCTCAGCGCGGCGCGGTTCACGCGGCACAACTCGCTGCCATTCTCTATGCATTGCGAAACATCGTCTATGCGGCAGCGGCTTACCCGATCGGCTGGCTGGCCGACCGCCAGTGTAAAACGCCCCTGCTTGCCGCCGGCTATCTTTGCGGAGCCGCCACGGCGGGCTTCGCTGCGTGGATGTTTTGGACCGGCACGGCATCTTTGCCCGGCCTGGGACTGATCTTCACAGTCTCGGGAGTCTTCGCCGCCGCGCAGGACACACTGGAAAAAGCAATCCCGCCGGATCTCACGGACGTCGCAATGCGCGGCACTGTCTACGGAACTCTGGGCGCGGTGAACGGAGCAGGCGATTTGATCTCGAGCGCGCTCGTAGGAACGCTTTGGACGCTCGTTTCCCCCGAAGCCGCATTCGCAACTGCCGCATGTCTGATGCTGCTGGGCTCTGCCAGCGTAGCGACGCTGATGGGTTGAGTTCCCCTCGTCCGCCCAACGAATTGTTATACGATTATCGTCACGATGAAATCCAGACGCCTGATTTTTTCCGTTCTACCGGCTGTCCTCGCACTCGCCCTTGTTGCCGCCAGGCCCGGCCGCACACAAACCACAGGCAACCCGGACTGGCGCGCGATCCCATCAAAGGACTTCCCGGTTGTAGGCGGGAATCTCGGCAACCAGCGCTACTCATCGCTCACCGCCATCACGGCTGCCAATATCTCGCGACTGGGCGGCGCCTGGATGGTCCACGTGACCGATACCGGGAACACCTCGAATCTGGAAGGCACACCCGTGGTGGTGGATGGCAACATGTACCTTCCCGGCGCAGCCGGGACAATCCTGGCACTGGACGCTGCAACAGGCGCAGTCAAGTGGAAATACCAACCGCAAGCCGCGGGTGGCGCCGGTGGCCGAGGCGGCACCAATCGCGGCGTAGTCGCAGCCGAAGGCAAAGTCTTCTCCACCGGCGGCGGCAATAACCTGATCGCGCTCGACGCGAAAACCGGCGCTCTCCTCTGGACAACCAAAGTAGGCGACCGCGGCACCACTGTGGCTCCGGCTCTCTATTGCGATGGCCTCGTTTACATGGGCGTTTCCGGCGGCGAGGGCGGCGTGCGCGGCTTCATCGGTGCGTTCGATGCCAAAACCGGCAAGCAGGTCTGGGGTTTCTGGACCATTCCCGGCCCCGGCGATTATGGCCACGACACCTGGGAAGGCGATTCCTGGGAGCATGGCGGCGGGCCAATCTGGACCGCATCCGCGATTGATCCCGATCTCGGTATGATCTACGTCCCCGTCGGCAACGCGTGGCCGGATACCGACGGCACCAAGCGCGGCGGTGACAATCTCTTCACCGCATCGATCGTCGCACTCGATCTGAAGACCGGCGAACGCAAGTGGCACTTCCAGGAGGTTCACCACGATGTTTGGGATTACGACAACACCGCCTCGCCGGTCCTGGCCGACATACAGTTTCAGGGCCGGACTCGCAAGATTCTGATTCACGGCGGAAAGACCGGATTCCTCTACATACTGGACCGCACCAACGGTACGCCGCTGGTAGGCATCGAAGAGCGCGCGGTACCGCAGGAAGCCCGCATGAAGACCGCGAAGACGCAGCCGTATCCAATTGGCGATTCGTTCGTGCCCACCTGCCCGGAACCGGACAGCGTTCCTGTCGGCATGAAGAGCGCCTGCGTGTTTGGCGCTTACTGGGACGATCCCGTAGTGCTGGCGCCCGGTACACTCGGTGGTCTCTCGTGGGCGCCGATGACTTATAGCCCGCAGACGCATCTCGTCTATGTGCCCGGCGCCGTAACGAACGCGCAGTTCACGTTGGGCGGCGGCTTTGTCCGCCCCACCAACGAGCCGCGCTCCGGCACGCTGACCGCGATCGATCCCACTTCGAACAAGATCGTGTGGCAGAAGAAAACGAAGTTCCCGATTGCGGCGGGTAGCGGCCTGCTGAGCACAGCGTCCGGCCTGATTTTTCACGGCGAACCGGACGGCCGTTTGGTCGCATATGACATTCGCAACGGAAATGAACTGTGGTCCTTCCAGACAGGCGCGGGAGCCGAAGCTCCGGTCATCACATATGAAGTCAATGGCCAGCAATACGTGGCGATACTCTCCGGCGGCAGTTCATTCAATTTATCGCAGCATGGCGACAACCTCTGGGCTTTCCGTCTCGGCGGAACGTTGCCTCCGCTTGCGACTCCCACGGAACCGCCCACGCGTCAACCAGCGCCTGCGGGGCGTGGAGCCGGTGGCGCATCCGGCGGACGTGGAGGACGCGGAGCAGCCGGCAGTTCAGGCGGAAGGTGAGGTGAACCGGGCCCAGGCGCTCCCGTTACACTGAATTCGTGTCGGCTCTCGGTTTTCAGGATGCGCGTGCCACCGTTCTGCGCGAAGTTCGTTCAGGTCTGCCCTCGCTCGTTACCGAAACAGTTGCACTAAGCGACTGCGGCGGGCGCGTCCTCGCCGAAGACATTCCGGCCGATCGCGACTATCCCCCGTTTCACCGGTCCATGCGTGACGGATTTGCCGTGCGCGCCGCCGACATCCCCGGGCGGCTGCAAACCGCCGGTGAAGTTCGCGCGGGTCAAAGCTTTTCCGGCACACTCCAGCCCGGCCACGCCATCGAAATCATGACCGGCGCGCCCGTGCCAGACGGCGCGAATGCCGTCGTGATGGTGGAACACTGCGTAAGCCACGAAGACGGCACAGTAGAGACTGAACGCACCGCTGAACCAGATTCAAACATCGCCCCGCGCGGCTGTGAAGCGACGTCCGGCAGCATCATCCTGACGCGAGGCTCTCGCCTGGATTACACAGCGATTGCGTGCCTTGCATCGGTCGGCCGCACCTCAGTATCCGTCTACTCCCGCCCGCGCGTGGCGATTCTTTCCACCGGCGATGAAGTCGTCGAAGTCTCCGTCACGCCCGCCGCCCATCAGATTCGAAACTCCAACGCATGGGCGTTGGCGGCACAAGTGGAACGTGCCGGCGGAATCCCCGTAGTACTCCCCATAGCACACGACACCAAAGAACACACCCGTACTCTCATAGAACAAGGTCTTTCCGCCGACCTTCTCCTTCTCAGTGGCGGCGTTTCGGCCGGAAAGTACGATGTCGTGGAACCCGTCCTCGCCGAACTCGGCGCAACATTCTTCTTTGATCGCGTGCGGATTCAGCCCGGCCAGCCACTGGTTTTCGGAAGCGTCCGCGACCGCTTCTTCTTCGGGCTCCCCGGCAATCCCGCCTCCACCATGCTGACCTTTGAGGTCTTCGCCCGGGCCGCCCTGGACTTGCTTTCGGGTACTATAGGCGCCCCCCTCCCGCTCACCTTGGCCCGGTTGACCGAGCCATTCCATCACAAACCCGGACTCACGCGCTTCCTTCCCGCCATAGTGCGTGACACCAAAGTCACACCTGTAGCGTCAAAAGGCTCAGGTGACATCCCTGCGCTATGCCGCGCCAACGCCTATTTGGTCGCCGAGGCCGAACATCCCGACTACGCCGCTGGTGATCTGATCCACATACTACTAAAATGAGCAAACTCTCCCATTTCGACGATTCCGGCCAGGCGCGCATGGTCGATGTCAGCGCCAAGGGCGTAACGAAACGCACGGCTCGCGCCCACGCCTTCGTGAAGATGAACGCCGACGTCCTGGCTTCACTGCCGGCAAATCCGAAGGGCGATCCACTGGCCGTCGCGCGTATTGCGGGCATTCAGGCTGCCAAACGCACCGCCGAACTCATCCCGCTCTGCCATTCCCTGCCCCTTTCGCATGCCGATGTCGCGCTAATCGTCGAAGCCGACGGCATCCGTGTAATTGCCTCAGCCGCCACCACCGCGCAGACCGGCGTGGAGATGGAGGCACTAACGGCGGCTTCCGTAGCGGCGCTCACCATCTACGACATGACCAAAGCGCTCGACAAACGAATCGAAATTCAGGACATCTACCTGTTAGAGAAAACCGGCGGCAAGAGTGGAGATTTCCGACGATGAGCGATTCGGCTGCCTCAGCCAACGGGATTCGCGTCTTAGTCTTGACTGTCAGCGATGGCGTGCATGCCGGCACGCGCGTGGATAAATCCGGCCCCGCCGTCGTGGAAAAGCTGCGCAGCGCCGGCTTCACGGTGTCGGACCCGACCGTCCTGCCCGATGAGCGCGATCAAATAGCAGCGTGGCTGCGGGGCGTCAAGGACAATCGTCTGGCCGACATCGTCTTCACTACCGGCGGCACTGGTCTCGCCCTGCGCGATATCACCCCGGAAGCCGTCCGCGATGTGATCGACCGTGAGATTCCCGGCTTCGGCGAACTGATGCGTCAATCGGGCCGCGCGTTTACCCCTCTGGCCAGCCTGTCACGCGGCTTGGCAGGGGTCGCTGGAAACGTGCTGATCGTGACTTTGCCCGGGTCGCCAAAAGGCGCGCTGGAGTCGATTGGTGCTATTTTGGAATTGGTAGCGCACGTGCATGATCTGGTGAATGGACGGACTGCCCATGAGCGAGTTAGCTCCGTTTGACGGGGTAGTAGACAGGAGACGGATTTTATGAGATTGTCAGCCGACAAACACGACAGCCGGTCCGGCCGTATTTTCGCCGCGGCCTTTGTCATTTCGGCGTCGCTAGCTGCAGGCGCCCTTGCCTGGGCTCAGACCGCGCCTCCGCCTTCGCCCGACGCGCCGGATTTAGGCGCGCCGATATTCAAAGCCGTTACCCAGCAACTGGTCGCCCCTGTGCTCGTAACGGACCACGACGGCAATATCATCGACGGCTTGAAGCCGAATCAGTTCCACCTTTTCGATAACGGCAAAGAGCAGAACATCTCGGTGGATTCCACCTTACAGCCGATTTCGCTCGTCGTTGCAATCGAAAAATCCGCCCGAGTGGAAGGCATTCTCCCCCAACTCCGGAAACTGGGGACGCTGTTGACGCAGATCACCGGAAGATCCGGGGAAGCCGCCATACTGGCCTTTGACAGCCGCCTGGACGTGGTTCAGGATTTCACCACTGACAACGACAAAATCAAAGTGGCGATCAATAACCTGCACGCTGGCAGTTCCGGCACCAGGGTGGTGGATGCTGTCGAGCGCAGTATTTACATGCTGGAAAAGCGGCCGAAATCGAACCGCCACATGGTCTTGCTGGTAAGTGAAACCCGCGATGAAGGCAGCCAGGCGCGCCTGAAGGAAACGCTTATGATGGCAACCCTGACCAACGTCATCGTATACGACGTGGATATTTCCCAACTGGCCGTTCGCTTCAACGAAAAGCAGGATGCTCCGCGCCCCAGCGCTATCGATGTGGCGTCACAAAACTTCCCCATGGGAATTGCCAGCACTCCGACGACGGTGGAACAGGAATACGGCATGGGTAACCGCGCCCAGTTCGTCCCGCTGTTGAAGGAAATTTTCATCGATACGAAGGGCATCTTCGTGCGCAATCAGTCCACCCAGTTTGCGCGCGCCACTGGTGGCGCGGAATTTGAGTTCCTGCGTCAAAGGGGCCTGGAAGACGCCGTCATGAAGATCAGCCAGCAGGTTCACAGCCAGTATCTTGTGTCTTACAAGCCGACCAATGCCGATGAAGTTGGCTACCACACAATCGTCGTTCAGATCGATCGATCGCCCGAATATATTTGCAAAACGCGTCCAGGCTACTGGATCGGCGGAGCTCAGTAGCCCACTTTGAGAACCTCTGGCGGTATGGGCAGCGGCGAAGGCCGTTCCGGCGGACGCGGTACGGAAGCTTCACCCAAACGCCCTGCGTCTGAGCGGCTGCGCGATCTCTGGCCCGATATCCGTGAATTGGTGTATCCCCGCCGCGGGCTCCTCCTGCTCGGTTTCTTCCTGATCTGCATTAGCCGTGTTTGTGGTTTCGCGCTGCCCGTCTCCACAAGATATCTTTTCGATAACGTTCTCGGAAAACACCAGGTAACCCTGCTTCTCCCCCTGGTACTTACCGTGCTTGGCGCCACCGCCATTCAGGGTGCCACCGGGTTCATCCTGACCCAACTGCTCTCAATCGAAGGTCAGAAGCTCATCGCCCAGTTGCGCAGGAAAGTCCAGCAGCATGTCGGTCGCCTGCCCGTCACCTACTACGACGCAAATAAGACAGGTCAGCTTGTTTCCCGCATCATGAGCGACGTGGAAGGCATCCGGAACCTGATTGGCACCGGTCTGGTCGATTTCGTCGGTGGCGTGCTGACCGCCGTCGTGTCGCTGGTTTTGCTGCTCCAGATCAGCCCGGTCATGACTGCCATGGCCCTGTCCATTGTCGTAGCCTTCGGACTCACTTTGAGCCGTGCTTTCCGCACCATCCGCCCCATATTTCGCGAACGAGGCAAGATCAACGCCGAAGTTACCGGACGGTTGACCGAATCGCTCGGCGGCGTGCGCGTGATCAAGGGTTATCACGCCGAAGACCGCGAAGCCCGCGTGTTTTCCGAAGGCGTACAACGCCTTCTGGATAACGTGCGCAAAAGCATGACGGCCATGTCGGTCATGTCCCTCGCCGCTACCGTTCTCATGGGTGTGGTCGGCGCAATCGTGATGTACATGGGTGTTCACAAGGTCCTGAACCACTCCATCACCCAGGGTAAGTACGTCGAGTTCGTATCCCTGCTCGCCTTTCTCGTGGCTCCTGTGGTGAGCGTCGTCAATATTGGCACCCAGATTTCCGAAGCGCTCGCCGGCCTGGAGCGAACTCGTCAGGTTCTGGCCGAACGTCCGGAAGATGAAGATCCGACCCGCACCCACGCCATTGGCCCCATCCGAGGCGAAGTCGTTTTCGATAAAGTCACCTTCGCCTACAACCCGGGTCACGACGTTCTTCATGCCATCTCGTTCACCGCAAAACCCGGCACGGTCACTGCGTTCGTGGGACCGTCGGGTTCAGGCAAATCGACCACCATCGGCCTTGTTAGCGCTTTCTACAAGCCAACCAGCGGCCACATCTTCGTGGACGGAACCGATCTCGACACGGTACAGTTGCCCAGCTTTCGCAGTCAGTTGGGCGTTGTCCTGCAAGAGACGTTTCTCTTCGATGGCTCCATCCGCGATAACGTCGAATTCGCCCGCCCGGACGCCAGCGAGCAAGCTTTCCTCGAATCCTGCCGGATCGCCCGCGTAGATGAATTCGCGGAAAAGCAGGACAATAAATACGACACCATCGTTGGCGAGCGCGGCGTCAAACTCTCCGGCGGACAGCGCCAGCGCCTCTCGATCGCCCGCGCCATTCTCGCCGACCCAAGAATTCTGATTCTCGACGAAGCGACTTCCAGCCTCGATTCCGAATCCGAGGCCATGATTCAGGAAGGTCTCTCCCATCTGATGAAAGGCCGCACCACTTTCGTCATCGCCCACCGGCTTTCCACTATTCGCCGGGCTGACCAGATTCTGGTTGTCGAGGACGGGCAAATCGTCGAGCGAGGCACACACGCCGAACTGTTCGCACTCCGTGGACGCTACTGGGATATGTATACGCGCCAGCACGCGCTCGATGAAAATCTCTTCCTCGCACCCGGCGAAGGCGACGTCATACCTGAGTCCCCCGACACACCGTCAGCCCGGCCCGATTCCGCCCGTTTACCCAAACTCTAACCGCGGCTCTACCGCTCCGCGCCTTTGTACCGAACCGTGACCGTAAGGGAGCGGCACTCGCATGCCGATCTTTCGTCCATCACTTCTATATCGCAAATCCTGCTAGTCCTGCGATATTGAAATGATCAGCGCAAAGGAACTCCAGACACTTTACGACTACGGATATTGGGCAAACGGGAAACTCTTCGAGGTTGACTCACAACTGACTCCGACTTCGATATTCTCTTCTATTACGGGTGCACCCAATCCAGCTAGCCCTCGCTGGCGATTTGCCGGGTCAATTCTCAGACGGCCGCTCAACATGGTCGATCACCAACATGTCCACCTTGCCCTTCGCCGGCTCCAACCGCAACCCAAGGGCCTCCGGCAGGACAGTAAAGATCGATTCGTCGGCTCCGGGTGGTGGTGCCAGCGCATTCGGCGCCTGCGATTCTCCGGGCGGAGCGGCCAACGGCCTAATGTCGGGGAGCGTCAGGTCGAAGTATCCGCCCAGGCCCGACTTGTCCACTACCGGTCTACCCGCCATATTCGGTAGAATCGTCTGCGTCAGGATCGCCATCGAGATGCCGTAATACCGTATACCGCTCGGGCTCGGAACAGCCCTGACGTTGGTTCCGCTCATCATCCCTCCGCCGCCAGGCTTCTGCCGCAATTCGTCCGCATCCACAGTCTCTGCCTGTTTGAACTTCGGGCCGCCCTTCGCCACCACCAGATCGTAGACCGGCACCTCTTTGCTCTCGTGGTGCACAACTGCATTGAACCGTTCGGCCAGCATCGTCTGAAGCATGGCGTGTAGCATTGTCTGCCTCATCTCCGGCTTCTGCCAGTCGGCGAAGTCCGCCTCGTCAACCTTCGCCACCACGTCGTAAGTCTCTTCGCACATCCAGCCCGGAGCTCCCTCAATCAAATCTGCGTGCAGCACTCCGCTCTGGTTCGGAGGCACATACGCCGTCTGAAAAATCGCGAACAGGTTCAATCCGATCGAACGAAACCCGTTCGCCGTAGTCGTCGGGCGCTGAACAGGACCACTCTCCGCGCTGTGTCGCCTGATCGAAACCACCTCGAACGCAGGATGCTTTTCACCAACCCCGGAGACCTGAGCCAACCCGAACATTCCTGCGCACCAAACGATGGCCACGGTCGCCAACCAACAACCCCCACGAAACGTGCGAATGATGCGCATCCCCTATTCCGGCGGGCAATACTTGAAATCGGCGTTACTCGACATCGACGTAGTCTCGGCAGGTTTGTCCAGGTGGAGGACAAACCTGTGGTCCCCGGCGAACACGTCTGCTCTGATCGAGAGACGCTGTTCATTCCTGAATATCTTCACGATTTTTCCGTCGATCAGTGCAACACCGGACGCACCAGGAGGCGCAAAGTCAAATGTGAAAAGTGGTTGTGCGGAGTAATGCGGAATGTCATGTTGGGCCGTCATGCAGACGCTGTAATCCTCTTCGGAGGGAGACTGGGCCAGGGCCAGATCGCTCTGCACAAGCGCCTGCAGCGAAGCCGAATCCAAAAATAGTGTGGGGAATTTCTGGAGGTGTGCAACTGCAGTGACACATGCCCAAAACAACGCTGCGGTCAAGGTGCCACCCAGAAACAGCAGAACCGGGTTCAGTGATCGTTCCGCCAGGAGCTGAAACGACGGGTCGCCATTTACGGACTGCGCCGCAACAATTGCCGTTTTTGGTGCCTTGTGGTATTCGCGCGGTAACGACTTTGCGAGATCCAGGGGGGTGTCAAGTTTTTTGTGTAAACGCAGTTCCGTCATTCATTGGAAGGTTTTGATTTAGCTGCCCAGGCCGAGTCGCATTCTCTCGGGCCAGCGGAT
>CAIKAS010000168.1 GCA_903825445.1 uncultured Acidobacteriia bacterium | reverse complement strand
GCGTGACTTATGCCATGGGTAAAGATGAAGAAGTGCCGGAACACTTCGGCCTCCTGCACTCTGAATCCCTCACTCCGCACCGCGCCATCTGGGCGTTGGCCACCATCTCCGCCGTTGTCGGCGCGATTGCCGTGACCATGGCCTTCGGCGATGCCGGCGCACCTGCCGATAGCGCCATTAAGGCTCTTCCCCAGGGCTTCTTCTCCAGCTTTGGCTATACGACGCACGATGGCATGGCAGCTATGCCTAACAGCCTGCTGACTATGACCCTGGCTTCCAACTTCGGAACGTTCCTCCTCTACATGTTGAGCTGCATCACCTGCATCGTTGCTTATCACGGTCACGCGCAGTTCAATTTCATCAAGCACCTGGCGATTCCGGTGTTCGGTCTTCTCGCCAATCTTGCCTGCATGATCTTCTATCTTGTCGGTCCCTTCATGGGATACGGCACGGCGAAAGAACCGCTGCTGGCACTCGGCATCGCTGCAACGTGGGCGATATACGGCGCAGTCTACTTCATGTCGTCGAGCAAGAAGAAGGGCAGAACCACCATGGTGACCGCCCGCGCATAGCGTTCCACATCGGAGGGTGTGAACTACGGCTCCCTCATGATCGAATCTGCCCGGCATTTGTCGCCGCGGGTTCGGTTGTGAGGGAGTATTGTTTCGAAAGGGCAGTATGCCATGAGAGATCATAAGTGAGTGCCGCCGCGAGTGCCAGGCTCCCGGAAACTTCCATGCTCGACCTTGATTACTGCGAACTGACTGACGTCGGAGTAGTTCGCGATCACAACGAAGATTTCATCGGTCACTACGTGCCGTCGGGACCGGAGGAGAGCCGGACCCATGGCTGGCTGTTCATCGTGGCGGACGGCGTCGGCGGACATGAGCGTGGAGAGGTGGCTTCCGAGACGGCAGTGGGCTCGGTCATCGAAGGTTTTCGCAGTGCCCCGCGAGGCGAGGCTCTGACGGCGTCTCTGCCGCGCATCATTCAAAAAGCCAATGTGAAGGTCTACGAGGCCGGCCGCAGCGCTAGTCCGGGCGGCGTCAGCATGGCCACCACCATCGTGGCCTGCGCCTTTCGCTATGACCGCGCCGTGATAGCTCATGTCGGCGATTCCCGCTGCTACCTGATCCGCCACGGTATCGCTCAGCAGATCACCCGCGACCACACGGTCGTAGCCGACCAGATGCGTCTCGGAATTCTCACTGCCGATGAAGCGGCGCAATCGGAAAAACGCCATCTTTTGAGCCGTTCTCTGGGGGCGGACCTCTTTGTGAACGTCGAAATCGACGATCACCAGGTCCAGGTCGGCGACTCGCTCCTGCTTTGTTCCGATGGTCTGTACGGTTCCGTGAAACCGGCAGACATTTCCAACATCGTCGCCTTCAATCCCAACTCCGCAGTGGCTGCGGCTAAACTGGTGGAGTTGGCAAAGGAACGGGACGGGGGCGACAACATCAGTATTCAGTTGATTCGCGTTCGCGACGTGGAGCGTATGGGGATGTATCGCGGGAGGCCCTACAAGCTTCGGTGACCTTGTCGTTACCTCTCTGAAGCCTCACGTACACATGACCGGACTCAGCGTTGGCAACCAGTTAGACCACTACCGTATCGACGAGTTAGTCGCTCGCAGCGGCATGGCCTCCATTTTTCGCGCAATCGATCTCAATGACGGCCGCCAGGTCGGCGTCAAGCTGCCACATCCCGAGATGGAGTGCGACCCGATGCTGTTCGATCGGTTCAAACGCGAAATTGAAATCGGCCAGAAGCTGAATCACCCTGGTGTGATGAAAGTCTTCAATAACGAGAAGCGAAGCCGTGTCTACATGGTCATGGAGTGGGTAGATGGCAAACTCCTGCGCCGCATGTTGGGACCGCAGCATAAAATGCCGGTTGACCGTGTAGTCTATCTGATCATTCAGATTCTGCATGCTCTCGACTACATCCATGCCAACGGCGTCGTTCATCGGGATTTGAAGCCGGAGAACATCATGGTCGATTCCGAGGATCACATCAAGCTCATCGATTTCGGCATCGCCGGCAATGAGGGCTCCCGCCGTCTGACCTTTGCCAAGCTCTCGAATGTGATGGGTACGCCCGACTATATCTCGCCGGAGCAGGTCAAGGGCAAGCGTGGCGATGGACGCGCCGATATCTATGCCGTGGGCGTCATGCTGTACGAAATGCTGACTGGCAAGATGCCGTTCGAAGGGCCCAACCAACTGGCCGTCATGAATGAGCGGCTTCTCAACAATCCCCGACCGCCCCGCGATATCGACCCCACCATCACCCCTGAAATGCAGGAAATTATCTACCGCGCGATGGAGCGGGACCCGAAGAACCGTTACGCCACCGCCCGCGAGTTTGCCAACGATCTGGAACATCAGGACCAGGTGGGCGTTGCCGACCGCGCGGAATTGCATGATTGGAAAGTGCGCAAGACCGGCCTCGGGAAGAAGATCCTGACGTACATCGGCCTCGCGCTCATTCCCGTCGTGATCTTCAGCTTGTTGCTTTGGGTTGCCCGAAAGGCGTAGCTCAAATGGCCGGTACACGTGAGTCCGAACTGCGTGCCGTTACTGTCGGCGAGCTAAAAACGCTTGCTGGCCCGGTTCGCATCGTCGATTACAATCCGGAATGGCCGGCTCTGTTCGAGGCCGCGGCGGTCAGGATCCGACAAGCTCTCGGGAATCGGGCCCTGCTGGTGGAACACGTGGGATCCACCTCAGTTCCGGGCCTGCCTGCCAAACCCGTCGTCGATATTCTAACGGCGGTAGCGGATTCTGCCCTCGAACAGCACTATGCGCGGGAGCTTGAAAGCGCCGGATACCTCCTGCGCGTTCGGGAGCCCTCATGGTACGAACACCGTTTGTTCCAGTCTACGCATCCGGACGTGAATCTTCACGTCTTCACTTTAGGTTCAGCCGAGATCGCCCGAATGCTCGCATTTCGTGACTGGCTTCGAACGAATGCCGGAGATCGGGAGCGATACGCCAGTACCAAAAAAAACCTCGCTCGCCAGCCGTGGAAATATATGCAGGACTACGCAGACGCGAAGTCGGGGGTGATCTCCGACATTATGGCGAGAGCCGAGAAACTCAACTCGCGGTCCTGAAACACTTGTCCGCAGCCGCCGCGTGACCAGTACCCGTCCACGGTTCGCCTATCAGCGCCCGCTGAGCAGAGCTCTTGGTCAGCAAGAACTGAAAATCGCTGATGTGCCGCTCCAGAAAAGCGCCCTCACAATAAGTCAGGTAGAAATCCCACATCCGGATGAATCGGGCATCAAAGCCGAGTTCCTTCACAGCAGGCAATTCCGCGTGGAAGCGTTCGCGCCAGGTTCGCAACGTCTTGGCGTAGTGCGTCCCCATATCCTCCGCGTGAAACAAGGACATCCCCGTCACCCGTGCCAGCGATCCGCAGATTCCGCTCACCGATGCCAGCTCCGAACCGGGGAATATGTACTTCTGGATCCAGTCCGCTCGCTTCCGATAGACCGGGAACTTAGCGTCGTTCATCGTGATTGCCTGTAACAGCATGGCGCCGTCCGGCTTCAGCAGTCGGTCGCAGGCGCCAAAGAAAGTGTCATAAAACTCGAAACCCACTGCCTCGAACATCTCGATGCTCACCAGCTTGTCGAACCTTCCCTTTAGATGCCGGTAGTCTTCAAACAGCAGTTCGATCTTCCCGGTCAGGCCAGCCCTCGCGATCTGCTCATGCGCATAGTCGTATTGCTCCTGGCTGATCGTCGTCGTCGTGACGCGGCACCCGTAATGGCTTGCCGCGTGGATCGCCATAGCTCCCCAGCCAGTTCCGATCTCCAGAACGTGGTCGGCTGGGCCAAGTTGCAGCTTCCTGCACGCTCTGTCCAGCTTCTGCACCTGCGCCGTTTCAAGTGTGTCTTCCGCCGTTTCGTACCACGCGCACGAATAAACCATGCGCGAATCCAAAAACAAACGGAAGAATTCGTTATTCAGGTCGTAATGGTCCCCGATATTGCGCTTACTGCCCGCCACCGTATTGGCTCTTCTCGCGTGCCGGAACCTGTCCGCCGTGCGGCTCAAGACCGAAAACCACGAATTGCTGCTCTCGATCGCATTCAGATTGCGCACAGCTAGCCGTATCACGGCCGTGACGTCCGGTGAACTCCAGTCACCATCCATATAAGCCTCGCCAATGCCAATGTCGCCGTGCAGCAGTGCGCGGCGGAAGAAGCGTAGATGATGAATCTGCAGCGAGGCCCGCAGCGCGGAGTTCGGGTCGCCAAAGTGGTAGCGTTGTCCCTCACAGAGCAATTCCAGGTGCCCTTCGCGAATTGCCCTCATCGCCCGCAGAAAAGCCGATTGCGCGAACTGTTGCAGGATCATCGTTGGACCTCCAGTGGACCCTTCCGGGCCGGGTGTGTGAAAACGGGAACTTTCCGCAGGTAAAGCCGCAGTGCCTGCCAGTGAATGGCGAAGATCACCTTAGCCGTCATCCAGGGATGTGAAATCAGCGCGCCATGCAGCGCTTTTGCCGACCACGGCTGCCGCTCCAGCGTCAGCGTCGCGTCGAAATTGACTGCGCCATCCTCTGTCGTGTTCATGTGCGCCACCAGTCGTTCCGCCGGAGTCGTCAGAATGAAATCATAATCCAGCTCCATCGGCATAAATGGAGAAACATGCATCGTCTTGCGGCACCGATAGTGTTGGGAGTTCCCAGGCACTCTGCGGTTCAAAGCCGCCAGTTGATTCGCCTCAGACAACCAATAGTTCCTCGTCTCCCCGAAAGTGCTGTTCACTTCGGCCAGTACAGTCTTCAAGTCCCCGGCCTTGTCATAGCAGTAAAAGAGCGAGATCGGATTGAAATTGTATCCCCAATAGCGAAGATGAGTCAGCAGGAATATGGGCCCGTCAGGGAAAGGAACTCCCGACTTCGCCGCGTCTTCCGCCAGTCTCCGCCGCAGTGGAATCGCCGGATCCCCGAAATGGTCGCGTTCTTCGAAACTGGCCCAGTTCCACTGGTTGTATCCGGTGAAATCCGAGACCAGCATCAGCTCCGGGATGCGATCGATATCCAGAAACACCATAAAGAGTGGATACGTGAATTCGTGGTTCACCGGTTTGAACCTTCGGTGCCGAAGCGTGCCCCTGTAGATAGCCGATGTCACGGAGCAACTCCCAGCGCCTTCGCCACTCTCAGGGCGGAGTTCAGACCGTCCTCGTGGAATCCGTAGAACCAGTAAGCACCACAGAAATGTGTCCGGTTCTGCCCGCTGATCTCACTCCAATGATTCTGTGCCCGAATCGCCCGGGCGTTGTAAACGGGGTGGTAAAACGTTACCGTCCGCAGGATCTTCTCTGGCTTGATCCACTGTGTTGCGTTCAGGGTGACGCAGTAGTCTTCGTCAGTTCGAAGCGACTGAAGCCGATTCATGTGATAAGTCAGAGTAACGCCGTTATCTGACTCATGGGAAAGCATATAATTCCATGAAGCTCTCGCCGCTGGTCGCCCTGGCAGCATCAGTTCGTCGGTATGCAGGCAAGCCTCGTTCCGGCTCGTTGCGAAGCTCGAAAGAACTTCCCGCTCGATGGGTGTCGGCTCCGCCAGTAAGGGTAAGACCTGGTTGCCGTGACAGGCGAACACCACCTGATCGAACGACTCCACTGGCCGATCCTCGAAATGAACTGTGACATCGGCTTCGGTCCGTAAGACGGACCTTATCCGTGAGTTGAGGCGACACCGCTCCCGGAACGGCGCCAAGATTGGCGCGATATAACTGCGACTCCCTCCCCTCACTGTCTTCCACCTCGGATGAGTGTTGATTCCCAACATTCCATGGTTGTCGAAGAAGCGAATCAACGTTGCCGCGGGAAAATAAGCCATCGCGCAGATCGGCATCGACCACACTGCGGAGGCCATCGGGAAGAGGTAGTGATCGACGAATCCCTGGTCATAGCCGCCGCTCTTGAGAAACTCCCCCATACTGACCTCGGCGTTGCCCGATTCCCTCAAAAACCCCGGCGCTTCGCGATTGAAGCGAAGGATCTCTCTTAGTAGCCTATAGTGCTGATTATGAAATAGGTTACTGCGCTTTGCGAAGAAGCCGGTCAAGCCCCGGCTGGAATACTCAAATCCGGTTTCTCTGTCGAAAACTCCGAACGACATGTCGCTGGCCTGTGTCGCCACTCCAAGCTCCTGGAACAATCGCACAAGATTCGGATACGTCCGGTCGTTGTGAACGATAAAGCCCATGTCGATGGCCAGTGTTCCCTCTGTTGTCGCAACATCCACAGTATGGGTGTGGCCGCCAGGATGGCCCTCCTTCTCGAACAGAGTGACGTCGTGTGCGCGACTCAGGTAATAAGCTGCCGCCAGGCCCGAAATGCCGCCCCCAATTACGGCGATCCGCATCTACGCAGCCTCCGATGCGGCGTGCGCCGGTACGCGGAATGGCCGCAGGTCCCGGACCACCCCGGTCAGGCTCAGCGCTTTCAACACGGCGTAAGTGAGATCCACCTCCCACCATCGATATCCCTGCCGGCAACTCGCCATGACGTAGTGGTGATTGTTGTGCCACCCCTCTCCGAAAGTGACCAGCGCCAGCCACCAGTTATTTCGGCTGTCATCCGGTGTGTTGAACCGGCGTGTTCCAAACAAATGCGCGACAGAGTTGATCGAAAAAGTGCAATGGTACAGCAGGACAGTCGAGACGACATAGCCCCAGAGAAAACCAGGCCAGCCACCGGTCGCGAGGATTATCGCCGCAAATATAGTGGTCGGTATCCAGTGATGCCGGTCGAGCCAGCGTAACTCCGGATACTTGCCGAAATCGGCCACGCGCTTTGGATCGTAGCTGTCGTGTTTATTCGAGAGTACCCAGCCAACGTGCGACCACCAAAAGCCCTGCTGTGTGGGGGAGTGAACGTCGTTGGAATCATCCGAATGCCGATGATGATCCCGGTGCTGCGCGGCCCACCAGAGGATGCCTTTCTGCGCAGACGTTTGCGCCAGAAACGCCATCGCAAACTGCGCCGCCCGCCCCATCTTGTAGCTTCTGTGGCTGAAATATCGGTGGTATCCCGCAGTCACCGCGAACATCCGCAGGCTATAGCTACCTGCCAACCACCACACCAACCCACCCCGGAACGGCAGAAAAACGACGGCCACGGCAGAAATATGCAGCAGGATAAATCCAAAAACAGCTCCGAATCGGTATTGTCCAGCAGAACCCTGCATATTTGTCAGCTTACTCCGCAGCTCTGCATATGTCAAGTAATTGTCCAGGACAAATGCTTGACGTACCATGTTGGACACGCTAAGCTGGTCAAGTAGCAACGTGCCCAACCAGTTCCCAATTCGCGTGGTTTCCAGAATGACGGGCATTAGCGTGGATACGCTTCGAGCCTGGGAGCGCCGCTACAAAGTGGTCAGCCCCGCCCGTTCCACCCGTGGCCGTCTTTATAGCTCTGATGATGTTCAGCGCTTCATCCAGCTCCGCGCCGCACTCGGCAAAGGCTACGCCATCGGTGAGGTCGCAGGTTTGTCCGGCGTCGAGCTCGACGCCCTCGCTGTCGTTCAGCACGAAGCTAAGTCCACCGGCCCTGCAAATGGCGATAGCGTCTCCGCATCACGGATCAATTCCATCCTGTCCGCCGTGGAAGAACTCAATGGCGATCAGGTCAACGAGGAACTCGGCCGTCTCGCGTCATTGCTCAGCCCGACGGATTTCGTGCATCAGGTGGCAATACCAGTGATGCGTGAAGCAGGGGACAGGTGGCACGCCGGTACCCTGCAGGTCGCCCATGAGCACCTGGTGACTGAAAGCGTTCGTAACCTTCTCGGCACAATGGTCCGATTGAACCGCCCCGGCGACGAACAGCCGAAAATCCTCGCCACTACTCCTGCGGGAGAACTGCACGAATTGGGCGTTCTCGCCGGTGCCATGCTGGCCGGAGTCCGGGGATTTTCCGTCGTCTCGCTTGGCTCGAACCTGCCTGCCGATCAGATACTGTTTGTAGCGGAAAAAACCGGTGCGGAAGTCGTTCTGTTGGGCATGACCACGCCGGATCCGTCGCAGGTATCGCTGGAGGCTGTACAGGCCTTAGCAGCTGGCTTGCACGGCGATACGGAGTTGTGGCTGGGAGGGTCGGGCGCTTCGCGTGTCGCCCTGCCCGAAAACCCGAGAGTTGTGCTTCTGGAGGATTTCGACGCATTGGATCGGCACCTGAGCCGCATTCGCACGAAGTCTTCACGAGGTCTGCAATGAAGCTATTCCTGAAACTGCTGTTCAGCTTCATCTTCGTCTGGATGGTATTCGCCACCGTCAGGAGCAGCATGCAAGTCAGCCTCTGGGATTCCTGGCGCGGATATTCTGCTAATCCGTGGGCGGTAGCCACGCTTTACGACGCCTATGCCGGATTCATCACGTTCTTCATGTGGGTTGTCTATAAAGAAGGGAGCGTTGGCGGCCGGATACTTTGGTTCCTCCTGATCATGTGCCTGGGCAACATCGCGATGTCCGCCTACGTCCTGCGGGAGTTGTTTCGGCTGCCGTCCGCGGAGCCGGTGGAATCCATCCTGTGGCGGCGGGCTTGAGCTTTCCCGTATCAGCGACGGGATTCTGGCGTCGGCGTATCGTCGATCCGGTGATCGCGCTTTTGCGGCAGGGCATTACGCCGGAGAAGATCGCCCTTAGCCTGGCACTGGGTATGACGTTGGGAATAGCGCCCATGATAGGGTCCACAACCCTCCTGTGCGTCATCGCAGCTTTCGTTTTGCGCCTAAACCCGGCTGCGATTCAGATCGTCAATTACCTGATGTCCCCCCTGCAACTGGCTCTGCTCATCCCGTTCATTCGCGCCGGTGAGTGGGTATTCCGCGTGGAGCAAAGCAGGATCACCTTGGATCGGGTACGCCAGTTAATCCAAGTCAGTTTGTGGCACGCTGTCACCACACTTTGGACGGCCACTGTTCATGCCATGGCCGTTTGGTTCTGCCTCGGTGTGCTTGTTCTGTTTCCCCTGTACTGGCTGTTGCTGGGATCAGTGCGGTCGCTGGCACGAATCCGCGGGGTCTCGAAATGATCCTGCACCTTTTGTTGATGGGGACTTCTTCGGTCGTAGCGCTCATGCTGATGCTGTGGCTCATTCATCTGCCTATGAAAAACGCCGCAATTGTCGACGCAGGATGGGCCGGAGGACTCGTGCTTCTTGCGCTGCTCTACGCCGCCCTTGGGCGTGGCGCACCAGTCCGGGCAATCTTCATTGCCGCGATGGCATCGATATGGGGGCTTCGGCTGGCGCTCTATTTGCTACTGACCCGTGTCATCGGACACCCCGAAGAAGGCCGCTATCAGGAACTCAGAAGGCAATGGAAAACCGCGATTCCCTTAAAGTTTCTGGCCTTCTTCGAATTTCAGGCCCTTTTGTGCGTCCTGCTCTCCGGTCCGTTCCTGTTTCCCGCCCTGAATCCAACACCCGAATTATCGCCTCTGGAATACTCAGCGGCGACTCTCTGGCTAATCGCTATCGTCGGCGAAGTTAGTGCCGACACCCAGCTAAACCGCTTCAGGGCCAATCCGGCGAATCGTGGCAAGCTGTGCGACGTCGGGCTGTGGAACTATTCGCGGCATCCCAACTACTTTTTTGAATCCCTGATCTGGATTGCATTCGCGATGTTCGCGTTCGCGTCACCTTGGGGATGGATCGGTCTGTTGTCTCCCGTTCTCATCCTCTACTTTCTTTTGAAAGTGACGGGTATTCCGGCCACCGAAGCTCAGGCGCTGCGAACTAAGGGCGACGCTTACCGCCGATATCAGCAGACCACCAGCATGTTCATCCCCTGGTTCCCGCGAACGACCGTAAAATAACCCTGCATGCCACTCTCTGTCGAAACCCTTCTCGAACACGATATGCTGCCAGACTGGCTGATCCGCATCGGCATTCGACGCCTTCTCCGTGAGCGTCTCCGAGAGGAAGATGCAGGTGATCCCGCTCTGCAGCGCGAGCGTCTGCTAGGGTTCATCGACGAACTTCGCGCCAGCCCCGTCGCCATAGAGACAAAAGCCGCCAACGAGCAGCATTACGAGGTTCCTGCCGCGTTCTTTGTCCAGTGCCTCGGACCGCGCCGCAAATACAGTAGTGCCTGGTGGCCGGATGGCGTCACGACGCTCGCCGAAGCGGAAAACGCCATGCTGGATCTCACCTGCCGCCGCGCACAGCTTCAGGACGGGCAATCGATCTTGGAACTTGGCTGCGGCTGGGGCTCGCTCTCTTTATACATGGCCGTGCGATTTCCCCACTCGCAGATCACCGCCGTCTCTAACTCCCGATCACAGAGGCAGTTCATCGACGGCGAAAGCAAACGACTCGGCCTGCGCAATCTCGAAATCATTACAGCCGACATGAATCGATTTAATACCGAATGTCGGTTCGACCGTATCGTCTCCGTCGAAATGTTTGAACATATGCGCAACTACCAGGAACTCATGCGGCGCATAGCAACGTGGTCGAATCCGGGGGCGTTGCTGTTCGTCCACATCTTCACGCACAGCCGCTTTGCCTATCCCTTTGAAGATCGCGGCCCCGGAGACTGGATGGCGCGGCATTTTTTTACAGGTGGCATCATGCCGAGCGACGATCTGCTCGTGCATTTTCAGGACGACTTCGCAATCCGCGAGCACTGGCAGGAGCAGGGAACTCACTATCAGAAAACTGCCGAAGCCTGGCTCGCAGCTATGGACGCTAATCGCTGGGCGATTATGGACATATTAGAACGAACGTACGGTGCAGAAAACGCGCTTTGCTGGTTTGTGCGCTGGCGGGTATTCTTCATGGCCTGCGCGGAGCTTTGGGGTTATCGAAACGGCAGCGAATGGCTGGTATCGCATTACTTGTTTGAGCGGCGCGGGGTTTAAAGCCCCGACGGGAAAACATGCGTTTCGACCCATCGGTGATCTTCCCCAACCTTCCGGAACACTTTGAACACGGTACACTGAAATGACCGAAGATGATCCCAAACGCGATCCCCGAAGGTCTCACTTTTGACGATGTTCTTCTCGTCCCTGCCCACAGCGAGCTTCTCCCAGGAGAGGCCGATACAAGAACGAAATTAACGCGCGGAATTCCGCTCAATATTCCCATCGTGAGTTCGGCGATGGACACTGTCACTGAATCGCACCTGGCCATTGCGCTCGCTCAACAAGGCGGCGTGGGCTTTGTCCACCGCAACATGTCGATCGAAAAGCAGTCCGAAGAGGTCGATCGCGTGAAGCGCAGTGAAAGTGGCATGATTGTAGATCCAGTCACCATCGCGCCTGAGAAAAAGATCGCCGATGCGCTCGAACTCATGCAGCACTACCGGATCTCGGGTGTTCCTGTTACAAAAGATGGACGCCTGGTCGGAATTCTCACGAATCGCGATTTGCGTTTCGAAACGCGCTTCGATCTGCCTATTGCCGACGTGATGACGAAGGAAAACCTCATCACCGTGCCGGTCGGCACTACCCTCGAAGAAGCCGAAGCGATTTTGCATAAGCATCGCGTCGAGAAGCTTTTGGTGGTCGACGACAATTACGTTCTCAAAGGCCTGATCACGGTCAAAGATATCCAGAAAAAGCTGAAATACCCCAACGCCGCCAAGGACGAACAAGGCCGGCTGCGGTGCGGTGCCGCAATTGGTGCGACCGGCGATTTTCTCGAACGGGCTACCGAACTGGTTTCAAAAAAGGTGGACGTGCTGGCCATCGATACGGCCCATGCCCACAGCTTGCGTGTCTTAGAAGCCGTGAAGACTATCAAGAAGGCGATGCCGCACATCCAGCTCATTGCAGGTAACGTTGGCACATACGAAGGCGCGAAGGCGTTGATCGACTTGGGCGTCGATGGCATCAAGGTGGGCATTGGCCCCGGCTCGATTTGCACGACTCGCATTGTTTCGGGCGCTGGAGTCCCTCAGATTACCGCTATCGCCGAATGCAGCCGTGCCGCCCGTGAAGGTGGCGTGCCACTAATCGCCGATGGTGGCGTAAAGTTTTCGGGCGACATTACCAAAGCGATAGCAGCCGGCGCCGATGTCGTCATGATTGGTAGTCTGCTTGCCGGCACGGATGAGAGTCCCGGCGAAACCATCCTCTATCAGGGCCGCACGTTCAAGACGTATCGCGGGATGGGCTCCCTGGGCGCCATGGCGTCAGGCAAGACCGATCGCTACGGCCTCGATCCAACGCAAAAACTCGTTCCTGAAGGCATCGAAGGTCGCGTGGCATCAAAGGGCCCGCTCTCCGATCTCGTCTACCAGTTGGTCGGCGGACTTCGTGCGGGCATGGGCTACTGCGGTTGCTGGACCATACCTCAGCTTCAGCAGCAAGCCCGATTCGTCCGCGTCTCTCCGGCGGGTCTGCGCGAGAGTCACGTCCATGACGTGATTATCACCAAAGAAGCACCCAACTATCGCGTGGAGTAGCCAGAGTCGCGTTACAATCGCAGCCAATCGGCGATTGTCTTGATGGCTTCCATAAGCCAGATTTTCCGTCCGTCGCGATCCGTCCACCAGTCGCCGTTGTGCCAACTCGGATCGTCAGCACCGACGATATGGAACTCAATATCGGGTGCGATACGGCGGAAGACT
>CAIKAS010000167.1 GCA_903825445.1 uncultured Acidobacteriia bacterium | reverse complement strand
TTCCCTCCTCGGGAATTCCTTCCACCCAAAGTGGCCAGATAGCTCAGTTGGTAGAGCGCAGCCCTGAAAAGGCTGGCGTCGGGGGTTCAAGTCCCTCTCTGGCCACCACAACTTTCCTGTCCGGACCGGACACATGGCTCTACACACTTAATGGGGTCAGCCTTGCCTCCGACCGATCTAAGAACACATTACCTTAACCCTGAGTCGGTAGTTGCTGAAGTTCCTGAACCCGTAGGCCTGACGTTGTAAAACCTCCATTTTGGTGTGGAATCCTTCATTTTCTGAAAACGCGAGTAACCGCCGACCTGAATTACAGCTACGGTTAACGTATTGAGCGCGCCTGCCCGATTAAATTCGGAAATGTCTCGCCAAACGGTTGATCAATCACTTATCCTGTAGAGAAGTTGATTCATCCTCATTCGGAACTCCGCTTCATTAATGATGCGATTGGTTATGGACTTTTTGCCACCCGCCCTATCCCGAAAGGTACCGTCACGTGGGTCGGAGACTCACTCGACCAGATCATCACCCCGGAAAAGCTTGCCCTCCTCCCGGAGACACTGAAGTATCAGGTACATCGGTATTCGTACCTTAACGGGCGCGCTGACCGTATCCTGTGCTGGGACCACGGCCGCTTCGTCAACCACTCCTGCGCTGCCTCCTGTCTGAGTCCCGGTTTCAATTTTGAGATTGCAGTGCGAGACATCGCGCTGGGCGAAGAGATCACGGACGATTACGGCACCCTCAACCTGGAAGAACCATTTGCCTGCCTGTGCGGCGCTCCAGGATGCCGCGGACAAGTGCTGCCGGACGACCCGTTGCACCTTTCCGCAGAATGGGACCGTCAGATCTCCGGCGCGTTTCCGCAGATCCACCGTGTGGAACAGCCTCTCTGGGAACTCGTGGAGGAAAAAGCGGAGATTGCCAGGGTTCTGGCGGGCGAAATTCCCGTTCCGTCGGTTTTCACCCACTACCGGGCCGTGCTGACCGCCTGAGAAGCTGTTCTTCGCAAACGGAATCAGCTTCCGATTCGCTACTATAGATGAACCGATGGGGGCAATCCTGAACAGCGACTCCTGGTTATCTGTGTGGCAACGGAAGGGCCGTGAAGCGGCAGGTAAGGCGGAATATTCAACCAGCGACCTTCTGGCCGCAGACGGGTTCGATGGCGCCATGGCGCAGACCAGCTCAGAAGCACAACAACATATAGCGGGAATAATCAGTTCGGGGCTCGGGCTACGGCCGGGGATGCGGGTGCTTGAAGTTGGTTGTGGCGCGGGCGCCGTTCTGTCGCTGCTCAGGAACACGCAGGCAACATTCACAGGCGTGGATTACTCGGCTCCTCATATTGAAATTGCCCGCTCCGTCTTGCCCGAAACGGAGTTTCATGTTTCCGAAGCTTCCAGTCTGCCTTTTTCAGACAACGCGTTCGATGCGGTGTTTTCGTATGGTGTCTTCCTTTATTTTCCAGACCTCCCCTATGCGGAATCAGTCTTGAACGAGTTGCTGCGTGTGGCGGAACCATCGGCGCCGGTGATGATCCTGGATATACCAGATGCGGCTAAGCGCGAAGCCTGTGAAGAAGCCAGGCGCGCTGCCGGCGCCTCGCTGAACCCGCCGCATTGTTATTACCCAAAACACTTTTTTGCTGATTTTGCGGCGGCGCGCGGACGCCGATCGGTGGTCACGGATCAGGCAGTTCCCGGCTACGGGAACTCGCGATTCCGTTTCAACGTGCTTCTGCAGGACTAAGAGGAATCCTTGCGCCCGTTCTTTCGATACCTCAAGCCGCACCGAGTCGCACTGATCCCCGTAGTTCTTGCCTCATGCCTGGAGATGGTGTTCAACGCTCAGATTCCGATGAGCGTGAAGTTCATGATTGATCGCGCGTTGCTCGGCCGGGATCAACACCTGATGTTTGTGATTCTCGGTTTGCTGGCGGTCAGCACGGTAGTGGTGTGTCTCAGTTCCCTGGGGCGCGATTACCTTTATGCGAAGATTGTCACCCGCGTCACTTCCAGTCTGCGAGCGCGGATGTTTGAGCATCTGCAATCCCTCTCGCTGGAGTTTTATACGCGCAGGGAAGCTGGCGATCTGCTGTCCCGCTTCTCCAACGACATGACCTGCGTTGAAAACGGGCTCACCGCGGGCGTCGCGTGGGGATTGCAGCCGCTGCTCGATCTGCTGCTCTCGGCTGCGCTGGTCATTTCGCTCGAATGGCGGCTGGCCACTTTCGGGCTGCTTCTCTGCCCGATCTGCGTACTTGGCCCGCGACTGCTGGCCAAAAGGGCAACGGACGCAAGTGTCGGGAAGCAGGAACACGAGAGCAGGCTCCTTTCCACTGTGCAGGAAGCTTTGATGGCGCCGGCTTTGGTGCGGGCATTCAACCTCCAGGCCGCCAGCATCAATCGATTCCGCGATCGCAATGAACTTCTGGTGGGGGCGAGTCTGCGTGTGGGCTTTCTGACTTCGCTCATGGAGCGCACAGCCACTCTGGGCACGCTGTCTCTACAGGTTGTGGTGATGGCTATTTCGGGCTATCTCGCCTTTCGCGGCGTCATCTCCGTTGGAACCTTCGCGTCGTTCCAGGCCCTTTTTGTCTCGCTCAGTTATTCTTTTATGTATCTGGCGCAGTATACGCCGACCCTGATTACCGCCGGCGGTGGATTGGTCCGCATTGAAGAGATTCTGCGCGAAACTCCCAAGGTCGCGGACGCACCTGCTGCCACGAACCTGCCGTCGCTGGCGCAGGCCATCGAATTTCGCGATGTCACATTCGGCTATGATCCTGCCCGGCCGAATCTGAAGCATCTGGACCTGCGCATCCGCCGCGGCGAATCGGTGGCGTTGGTGGGCGCCAGCGGCTCGGGTAAAAGTACAGTGCTGAATCTGCTGTTGCGCTTCTACGATCCGGATCAGGGCGCGGTAATGGTGGATGGCACGGATATTCGCGGTGTCACGCAGGCATCGCATCGCGCTCAGATGGCTGTAGTGTTCCAGGAAAGCTTCCTGTTCAACGCCTCCATCCGGGAAAATATCGCGGTCGCACGCCCGGCAGCCACGTTGGATGAAGTCATGGCCGCCGCGAAACTTGCCGAGATCCACGATTTCATTGCCTCTCTGCCCGCAGGCTATGAGACGCTTGCCGGCGAACGCGGCGGTCGCTTCTCAGGAGGTCAGCGTCAGCGCATCGCCATCGCCCGCGCGCTGCTGAAAGATCCGGCGATCCTCGTGCTCGATGAGGCCACTTCAGCGCTCGATGCCGCCAGCGAGCACGCCATAAACCAGACCCTGGAACGGGCAGCGCGCGGGCGCACCATCATTTCCGTCACTCATCGCCTCAGTTCCACTGTGAGCATGGACCGAGTCTGCCTGTTTGACCACGGTTCTCTGCTCGAACAGGGTTCCCACGATGAGTTGCTACGGGCGAATGGCGCTTACGCGGAGCTCTGGCGTAAACAATCCGGCCTGCGGATAAGCGCTCAAGAGGAGCGCGCCACGGTGGATCCCGCATGGCTGGGTGAACTGCCTCTCATGAAAGTGGTCAGCGCTGACACCCTTGCAGAGGTAGCGCTTTGGTTCACCACCGAGACCTTCGCGGAAGACCGCTTCATCGTCCGCCGGGGCGAACCGGGAGATCGCTTTTATATTCTCGTCCGAGGCTCAGCGGAAGTCACCCGTACCGACGACGGAGAGTCCCGACAGCTGGCAGTTCTGAGTGATGGCGATTATTTTGGCGAAATGGCACTGCTCAGCGATCAGCCGCGTAACGCGAGCGTTCGCACCCTGACCCCCTGCGTCTGCCTGACGCTTGGCCGGGAATTGTTCACCCGGCTGCTGGAACGCGAGCCGGAACTGCGAGAGCATCTCCGAAAGATCTACCAGGAACGCGTGGCGCAATGAAGTCAACGAAGGCAACGATCTGTTCCGTCGCCGAGTGCCGCGCAAAGCTGCGCGTTTTCCTCCGGTAGGCGGACGGCGAGTCGCCACCACGCCCGGCCATCGGCTATGCGGGCTGACACATCCTTGACGTAGATGGCATGGTTGGACAGCAACTGGGTGGCTTCTCTTCGGCCTCGCGTCGCGTCCCAGTGGAATCGGACCAGTAGAAAGTTTCCGCCGCCTTCCTGAACGGTGTCTACCGCGTCGAGCGTTCGCAATTGGTCACGAAACGCCGCCCTGTCGGCCGCGCTCGCGCGGAGGCTGTCCTCCATTGCCGCCCGGTGCTTTAGTGCGACCTCCATGGCATGCTCGGCCATGGAATTCATATTCCAGATCGGGATGCTGGCGCCAAGGTCGCGCAGGAATTCCGCGTTGTGGCTGTACATATAACCGAGCCGCAGGCCAGGCATTCCCAGTGTCTTACTCAGGCTGCAAATGACGTGCAGATTCTGGAGTGGTTGCGCTTCCAGCATTCGCACCACTGATCCTGCGCCACAAAGTTCCGTTGTGTGAAACGCGAGAAAAGACTCGTCCACAAGAATCGTCTTTCCGGGGTGTCTGCGTGCGAAAGCGAAGATCTCATGACCCGCCAGTGTTGTGCCGGTAGGGTTGTTCGGCGTCACAAACACAATGACTTCGGCATCGGCTGACAGGCAGTCAATTTCCTGAATCGAAAACTCACCGGTGTCCGCGTAGGTCATGTGCCGGGGGAACGCCGCCGGGTACTCGCCAAAGGTCGGACTGGGGATGAGCGCCAATGCGTTCCCAAACCGCTGCCGCAAAAACGGATAAACCTGAGACGCACCGTTGAGCGCCTGAAGTTGGCGTCCGTCGCATAACAACAGATACCCGAGCTTTTCGTTCAGTACCTGTTGTTTCGATCCGTAGTTCTGTACGAGTTGCGTCAACGAATTGCGCATTTCACCCAACACTGCCGCGGTGGGGAAGTACATATTGCGCAGGAAGCAAAAGTCCAGCACGCTATGCGCCCAGTACCCACCCATCGTGCTTTCCAGAATCTCGCCGCGCCTGCTGACGTCAAAGACAAATTCGGCCGCACGGAGATCGTTGGGGTCGTCCACCTCCGCCCATCTGGGCCCTTCCAGCACTTCGGCATAGATTTTCGCCTGACGCATATAAATCAGCATGCCCAGGATCAGCTCGTAGTAGCAGTTATCGTCGATGAACCGCGAATAGAAGGTCAACAGACGCTTGAGCTGACCGGCGCACAGCTCAGCGGAAAGCTTGTAAATGTTCAGCGTCTTGTACTTGTCGGCGAACGAGAAATCCTGCTGTTGCAGATGCGGCGGAATCACGCTCGTGACGACGCCGTTCGAAATACTGACAACGGTGCCATCCATCCCCGTGCGGTACCGGTCTACCAGGGCGGCATCGCGGTGAGGTGACCGGATGAGTTGGGACAGCACGGCTGGTTCGAAAATGAGGTCCGACTCCACCAGCAAAATGTCCTGATCGAGCGGCATTTGCTCAAAAGCAAGCGCCAGCGAGTGAATGTTGTTGGTCTCCTCATACCGCGCATTGTGGACAAACTGGAAGCGCAAACCGGGATACACGGTGACCAGGTAATGCTTCAATTCATCCGCGCGGTAGCCTGTCACGACGACCGTTTCTTCGATGCCGTTTGCGATGAGGCCATCCACCATGCGCCCGATGATGGTCTGCCCCGCAACGTTCAACAGAGTCTTGTGAGTGGCGTCGGTGAGAGGCCGCATGCGTCGGCCAAACCCGGCAGCCAGGATGACCGCTCTCACGGGCGCAACACTCCTCCGATTGCAGATGGGCTGCTCAAACACTCGGGTGGAAGCGCGTGTGAAGTCAATTCCGAATTAAAACACAGTTCGGTCACAAAACACCAGCTTTAGCGAAGCGCGGTCTACCTGGGTCGTATGGCGCTCGTCATAATACAGGAAGGCAAAAGACAGCCTGGAATACGTTGAAAGGAATGCACAATGAGAAATACGCAGTTTAGACACGCCATCTGCAGGTTAATAGTCGCCGCCTCTCTGATTACAGTGCCGTTGGCTGCCCAGCAAAAGGGCGCTTCGGCGGAGTCGCCAGCGGGTGTACAGACGGCTCTGGCCAACGACGTAGGGAACCTCTCCGATAAGTTCACCGGACTCGCGCGAGTCATGGCAGGCAAGTACGACTGGCGACCGGGTCAGGGTGTGCGCTCCGTCGGCGAGGTCCTGAACCTGATTGTCGGCGAGAACAAGATGCTCAACAACGTGCTTTCGGGGACACCTGCCCAGGCAGGCCCTCAGGCTGCGCCGATCACCGACCCCGCCGCATTGCAGGAAGCTCTTCGCAGCTCGTACGCCACCTTGCGGCAGACTATCGCCGGACTGTCCGCGAGCGACACGCAGGCAAACGTGAAGATGTTCGGCAGGGATATGACAAAACAGGCTGCCGCGTTCCTGCTGTTGTTCGACCAGCACGAGCATCTCGGCCAGTCAATCGCGTACGCGCGCACCAATGGCGTGGTGCCGCCTTGGAGCAAATAGAGCAATACCCCTTCAAAGGATGGGCCCCATGCTCGAAGTGCGCCATCTCACGAAACGCTATAACGGCCTGTGCGCCCTGGCGATTCCCCTCGGTCTGGTTCTCACCGACCCGCCGTTATCTGCATGGCGCTGGTCCACTTCATCTGAACTCGCCCGTATTGATCAGAACCCTTGCAACCATCGATCAACTTGCGCTGCTTACTCTGGTCAACGCAATCACAGGTCTGCTGGCGCTGCTCTCCTGGGAATCCCTGTTCCCGAGCCGCCGCGACTACCTGCTGCTGGCCGGTTTTCCGGTTCGCCCGCATCAGATCTTTCTCGCCCGCTTTCTGTCCATGCTTCTGTTCGCGACCGGACTGGTTCTCGCCATCAATCTGCTCCCGGCCTTCCTGACGCCGCACGAATTCACCGTCATCAGCTTAAAAAGGGCTCATCTGACTGGACCGGTATCGCGAAGTTCGTTGCGCTCTACTGCCCAATCGGCATGTCCATGATCCTGGTCGTCGCGCTTCGGCACGCCTTTTCCATCCCCGCCGAGCTGCCTGCCAACTGGCTGTTCCGGATCAATGAGCGCACCGGGTTGCGCGATTGGGCGCGGGCAGTCGAGCGATTTGCCGTCTGGTGCGTCCTGTTCCCCATCTACCTGGTGCTGTTCCCGTTAGGAGTTGTGTCGCTCGGCTGGGGGCTGGCAGCAAGAATGGCCGCACTTCAGATCGTTGTTACTCTTGCCGTCTTCGACATCCATTTCTACGACTGGCAACAGTTACCGTTTACTTGTTCCTGGATTCCAGGACGAAAGTCCCTCATTGGCCTCGTTGGCGGCTGGATCGCTATCCTCACAGCCGTGGTGCCGGTGCTTTCGATCTTTATAGCAACGGTCAGTCAGATCACGGAGATATGGGCGCTTTTCGGTGTGTTACTTGGAGGCATCGGCATCTGGCTGCGCCTCCGGCGGCGGGAAGGATGGGGCGAAGGCCAACTCCAGTACGAAGACCTGTCCGATGGCGTTCCCGACTTGGGAATCAGCGGAATCAGGCACGCAGTTCCAGACACCGCTCCCGTCGTTCGTGGCGCGATCTGACGCACGAACTCACCCGCAGCGCCGCCGTCTTGCCACGCAAGACCCTCAATTGATTAAACCTTTGGTTTGGCGCTCGCCGTGCTGGAAAGCAGGCAGGAGGCGGTTATATGGGTTTCCGCCACATTCTCTTTCCTGTCGATTTTTCGAAGCGCTGCTATGGAGCGGTTCCCTTCGTCAAGGCCTTCGCCTCGCGCTACAAGGCCTCGGTAACGCTGGTGCATGTCGTGGAGCCGCCGCCCGCCTGGGCATCTCCCGATATCGGCTACACGGTTGAGTTCGACCTCCCGGGCATGAGGGATGAGGCCGAACAAAAGCTCGCCCAGTTCGCAATGGAGCAGTTCCCGAACATGTCCGTTACCCGGATGGTGGAGCAGGGCGATCCAGGCCGTTGCATCTCCGATCTAGCGCACTGCTGGAATGCCGACCTCATTATGATGCCGACCCACGGACGCGGGGCATTCCGCCGGAAACTGCTCGGGTCGGTGACGGCCAAAGCGCTTCACGATTGCGAATGCGCCATTTGGACGGGCGTGCATCTCGAAGACCCTCCACCGCCGGTTCATACGGAACTCAAGACGATTCTCTGTGCTATAGAACTGACGCCGGAATGCGCGGCGTTGCTGAAATATGCAAAGGAAATTGGCCTGGAAGCCGGCGCGGCCGTGCACATCGTCCACGCCGTCCCATCTACCGACGTTCGCCCCGAGCGGTTCTACGATCAGCCCCTGGAACTGTTCCTCGAGGATTTTGCCCGCGAAGAAATCGCCAAACTCCAGAAAGAAGCCGGGACGAATTTTGACACTTTTGTCGAGCTAGGCAGCGTATCGAAGGTAGTCCATGACGCGGCGGAGAAGTTCAACGCCGATCTGATCATCATCGGCCGCGGTGTGATGAACCGATTCGCGGGCGATCTGCGGACCGAAGCTTACGGGATCATGCGGGAATCGCCTTGTCCCGTGATCAGCGTCTAAGGTATGACAGTAAGAAGAGCCGCCCCTTAAAATCGGCACATGGTCTCTGTCCATCTCGATGCCGGAGTCGTAGAACTCCGCGACTCGCCGTTGCCTGAACTCGCGGAGAGTTTCGCACTGATCCGGCTGCTCATTGGCGGCATCTGCAATACCGACTTGGAACTGCAACGCGGCTACTATCGTTTCTCCGGAACACCGGGGCATGAGTTTGTCGGCGAGGTGGTGGCGGCGGATTCGGAGCATCTCATCGGCAAGCGCGTCGTCGGTGAGATCAATCTGGCCTGCGGCAATTGCTCGTGGTGCGCACGCGGATTGGGTCGACATTGCCCGCAGCGGACGGTGCTGGGAATCGTCCGGCACCCCGGCGCCTTCAGTGAGTTCCTGACTCTCCCCGAACGGAACCTGCACGTGGTTCCCGACACGATTTCGCTCGAAGCAGCGGCGTTCGTGGAACCTTTGGCTGCCGCGTGCGAAATTCTGGATCAGGTTGCGCTTGCGCCTGGCAGCGAAGTTGCTGTCCTTGGCGATGGCAAACTCGGATTGCTGGTGGCGCAGGTGCTCCACGCGCACGGTTGCCAGGTCATTCAGTACGGCAAGCACCTGGAGAAACTGCGAATCACCGCCGCGCGCGGAGTGACGACAGAAGTCATCGGTGCTCATCTCCCTGCCGCGGCGTTTCCTTACGTTGTGGACGCGACAGGCTCGCCCGCTGGATTGCGGACAGCCGTCGCGATGGTGGAACCGCGCGGTACCGTGATCCTGAAATCGACTGTTCACGGCGAAGTGCCGGTGGATACCGCGCCCGTGATCGTAAATGAGATTACGCTGGTCGGCTCGCGTTGCGGCAGGTTTGAGCCAGCGCTCGATTTGCTGGAACGCGGCGCCGTGGATGTGGCGTCTCTTGTCTCGGAACGAATGCCGCTATCGAAAGCTCCGGCGGCGTTCGCGCGCGCGGCGCAGTCGGGCGTGTTGAAAGTTCTGCTAACCGCCGACTAACGTTTTGGCGGTGGCCGCCAGCCAGAATACTTCTTGCCGAAAACGGCAATGGCTACCGTGACGGCGATAATCGCCGCGCCCGGTAGCCATAATCCGTGCATGTAGCACCAGGCGATTCCGCCCGCTGCCGCCAGTAATACGAAACACCCGCAAGCGCACATAAGCGCAATTCGTTACGACGCTTATGCTGCTTTCGCGGCTAGGCGGAGAGCCTTCGCCTTGTCCGTCTTCTCCCAGGTAAAGCCGGGGCCAGTGCGGCCAAAGTGGCCGAACGCAGCCGTTGCCTTGTAAACCGGGCGACGCAGCTTCAGGTGGTCGATAATGCCCTTCGGAGTCAGCGGGAAATTCGCCCGGACGAGTTCCGTGAGCTTCTCGCTTGAAATCGTACCCGTGCCGAACGTGTCCACCATAACGGAGACAGGCTCTGCCACGCCGATTGCGTACGCGAGTTGCACTTCAGCGCGGGTCGCCAGACCAGCTGCCACCAGGTTCTTCGCGATGTAGCGAGCCATGTAGCAGGCCGAGCGATCCACCTTTGTCGGATCTTTGCCCGAGAACGCGCCACCGCCGTGACGGCCCATGCCACCGTAGCTATCGACGATGATCTTCCGGCCCGTGAGACCCGTATCGCCGTGCGGTCCGCCGATGACGAAACGTCCCGTCGGATTGATGTGGTACTTGGTCTTCTTATCGACCATGTTCTTCGGCACGACCGGGTCGATGATGAACTTGCGGACATCCTTGCGGAGTTTCTCGGTCGAGACGTCGTCGCCGTGCTGCGTCGAAATTACGACGGCGTCGATGCGGGAGGGCTTGCCATCCACATACTCCACCGAAACCTGGCTCTTGCCGTCCGGGCGGAGGTACTTGAGCGTGCCAGACCGGCGAACTTCGGAAAGCTTTTCGCAGAGGCGATGCGCCAGTTGAATCGGCAGCGGCATCAACTCTTCGGTTTCGTTGCAGGCGTAGCCGAACATCAGGCCCTGATCGCCGGCGCCGCCCGTATCCACTCCCATGGCGATATCGGGGGACTGGCTCTGAATCAAATTGTGCACGCCGCACGTATTGCCATCGAAGCCGAACGCGGCGTCGGTGTAGCCGATCTCGCGGATGGTGTCGCGCGCGATCTTCGGAACGTCGACGTAGCAGTTGGTGGTGATTTCACCAGCCACAATGCAGGTGCCTGTCGTCACCAGGACTTCGCAGGCCACGCGGCCCATGGGATCCTGCGCGAGAACGGCGTCCAGAACGGCGTCCGAAATGTGGTCGGCCACTTTATCCGGATGGCCTTCGGTGACCGATTCGGACGTAAAAAGAAACTTCTTCAACTCTGCCATGAACTCTCCAGTTGGATTTGAATGAGGACGGATGGTACTGGACGCCGTGAGCGCATCCCGGACCAATCTCCTAGTTTAACAATGCGTGACAGTTCGATCAAAAACATGGCGCGGAACGGCGCTGTTTGACGGTCGAACGGCATTTATTGCGGTTCGGCGAGGCAGGCCATGAGCTCGCGATAGAACTCCGGGTGTGATTCCCAGGTCTGTGAGGTGACCATCCTGCCATCCCGGACGGACTGCGCTGTGCACCAGGTCCCACCCACCGTTTCCACCTCCCAGCGAATGTGCTCGTAGCAGGTGACGCGCTTGCCTTTGAGCAGATTGGCGGCGGCCAGAATCTGGATGCCGTGGCAGATGGAAAAGACCCACTTGCCAAGGCGTGCGAAATCCTGCGTCAGGGACAGCAGTTTTTTATCGTTGCGCAGATACTCCGGGGCGCGGCCACCCATGATGAGGATGGCGTCGTAGTCTTCGGCCCGGGCTTCCGCGATGGTGATGTCGGAAGAGAGGCCGTAGCCCGGCTTTTCTATGTAGGTATCCCAGCCAGGCTCGAAATCGTGGATGACGAGATGCAGGCGGCGTTTGGAGGGTGCGGCCACCACGGCTTCATAGCCTTCTTCGCGAAGGCGATGCACCGCGTAAAGAGCCTCGTAGGATTCGCCGCCGTCGCCGGTAATGATCAGTACTTTGCGCATGGTGAATATTCTATTCCTTTAAGCCGTTCTCCGACGCTGTAATTCGTCGAAGCTAACTGCGAGCACGATCACTGTTCCGATTATCACCTGTTGCAGGAACGGCGAGATTCCGAGCAGATTACAGCCATTGCTGAGCAGGCCCATAATCATGGAGCCAATCACGGTGCCGATCACGGTCCCCTGACCGCCATTCAGACTGCCACCGCCGATCACGACGGCCGCAATCACGCGCAGTTCGTAGCCATCGCCCGCCGTCGGCTGGCCTGTGACGAGCCGAGCCGCTTCGATCATGCCGGCCATACCGGCGAGTGCGCCGCTGAGGGCGTAAATTAAGCCGATATAGAGGCCAATGCGAATGCCGGAGCAACGTGCGGCCTCCGCATTGCTGCCGATAGCGTAGGCATATCGGCCCAGCTTCGTGTACTTCAGAATCATGTGGACGCCCACCGCAACCGCGACCAGAAAAAACAGCGGAACGGGAATTCCGAAAACATCGCCATTGGCGAGCACGCCGAAATTATGAGTCAGGTTGGCGACCGGGATCCCGCCGGTGATCAGCAGCGTGATGCCGCGATAGATGCCGAGAGCGCCGAGCGTGGCAATGAACGGGGGGATACGCAGCAACACAACCGCCGCGCCGTTCACGGTCCCACAGATTCCACCGATCAGAATCGCGCCCAGCAGCGCGATGACGGTCGGGTAATGCGCGGAAATCAGCATCGCGCCGCAAACGCCCGTAAGCCCCACCATGGAGCCAACGGAAAGATCGATGCCGGCCGAGGCTATGACGACCGTCATGCCGATGGCCATGATCGTAATGACCGTAGTTTGGCGAATTACGGATGACAGATTGCCCACGCTGAGAAAGTACGGCGACGCGATCGTGAGGCCGATGAACAGCACGATCAGCGTGGCAAAAGGCAGGAATTTTTTGAGCAGGTCTCTCATATTTCTTAATTCAGGCGGCGAAACTCATCACTTGTTCCTGGGTTGCTCCATTTGCCGCGCCAGCGCCGGGAAGCATGGTGACGAGTTCACCGCGGCGCATGACTCCGATTCTATGACTCATTCCGAGCAGTTCGGGCAGGTCCGACGAGATCATCAAAATGGAACCGCCGCTCGCCACGATCTCTTTCATTAGAAGATAAATCTCCGCGCGGGTGCCGAGGTCGACGCCCTGTGTCGGTTCATCCAGCAGGAGAATGGAAGACCCGGCGAACAGCCAGCGCGCGAGCAACGCTTTCTGCTGGTTACCTCCGGAAAGTCTGCCGATGGGCATGGAAGAAGATCGCGTCTTGATCTTGAGTTTCGTCACAAGTTCGCCGCAACGGCGAGCTTCTTCGGAGAGATTCAGCACCGGCCCTTTGCTCATGGAATCGAGCGCCGCGATCGATATGTTCTGCGTCACGGCCATATCCGGGAGGATGCCGACGCCCTTGCGGTCTTCGGTCAAATAGCCAATGCCCGCGGCAATCGCCGCACCGGTCGATTGAAAATTTGCCGGCTTGCCGCGCAGCGTGACGGCTCCGGCGGTGGGCTGGTCGAGACCGAAGATGCCGCGCGCTACAGCGGTTCGGCCTGCGCCGACCAATCCCGCTAAACCCAGGATCTCTCCCCGATGAAGCTCGAAAGAGATGTTGCGATATTCTGAGCCGCACGCGAGGCCGTTCACCGCGAGGACAATTTCCGTGCCGGGTTCGGGTAGTTGCGGGTAAAGTTCATGAATGTCCCGGCCCACCATGTGGCGAATAATGCCTGCGGCATCAATTGCAGCGCGTTCGCCCGCAAAGACGCGCTTTCCATCGCGCAGAATCGTCACCCGATCGGCGAGGCGCTCCAGTTCTTCCATGCGGTGCGAGATGTAAACAATCGCGAGGCCTTTTGCTTTCAGTTCCGCGATGATGCGAAAAAGTTCCTCGCTTTCCTTCTGTGAAAGCACGGCAGTGGGCTCATCCATCACGATGATGCGCGCGGTGGTCGCAAGCGCCCGGGCGATTTCGACCAACTGCCTTTCAGCGCGGGTCAGGCTGGCAACGCGCGAGGTGGCCTGGACGTGAAAGTTGTGCCGCTCCAATACCTCCTGCGCGACCACGTTGAGCTTGTGGTTATCGAGAAGACCAGATGGCCGCTTCGGCTCCATCCCGAGAAAAATGTTCTCCGCCACGGTGAGATCGTTGGCCAGGATCTGTTCCTGGAAGATCATGCTGATGCCGGCCTTGCGCGCATCGTGCGGGCCTGTGATGCGAAGTTCGCTGCCGCCGAGACGGATGGAACCGGAATCCATTGTGTAGACGCCGTTCAGGATTTTCATCAGCGTCGACTTGCCCGCGCCGTTCTCTCCCACCAGCGCGTGGACTTCATGCGGCCAGAGCGCGAGGTCGATGGCCGAGAGAACGCAGTTCCCCCCGAACGACTTGGTAACGCCGGTCATTTCGAGGAGAGGTTCGGGCATCTATTTAGGGTTTAAGGTATTTGTCGATCGGCGGATTGAGCAGATCTTTCACGGCTTGCTCATTCAGATTCGCCGCAGTTACCAGCGTGGCACCGGTATCGATGCGCCTCTCCGGCGTCTTGCCATGGATCTTATCCACCAGGCTCTGCACCACCATGTAGCCCATGCGGAAAGGGTTCTGTACTACGAGGGAATCGAGGTTGCCCGCCTGGATGTCTTCGATGAGCGTGGGCGAAGAGTCGAAACCGATGATCTTCACTTTGCCCGCCAGGTTGTGCGACTTCGCGCCCTGCACGGCGCCAATAGAGCCGGATTCGTTGCTGGTGAAAATGGCCGCCACGTCCGGGTTCGCTGTGAGAATATCCTCCGCCACTGAGAGGCTGATCGCACGGTCCGACTTGCCGTACTGGAACGCGACAACTTTAATATTAGGAGAGTTTTTCGCGATGGTGTCCTGGAAACCGGCTTCGCGTTCCATGGTGGAGACGCCGCCAGGGGTGGTTGCGATGATGGCGATCTTGCCGCCCTTCGGCAGGATTTCCGCCATACGGTTCGCCGCCATCACGCCGCCTTTGTAATTGTCGGTGGAAACGTAGCTGACATATTTATCGGTCTTGATACCGGAATCGAAAATCGAAACCGGGATCTTCATTTCGGCCGCGTGTTCCACAACAGGCACGAGCGATTCGCCGTGCGCCGGGGCGAGCGCGATGCCATCGACATGCTGATTGATGAAGTCGTCAACGATGCCGATTTGCTTGCTGAGGTCGAGTTCGGTGGCGGGGCCGTTCCAGAGAATCTGGGCGCCCATTTCATTGCCGGCCATGACGGCTCCGGCATGCACCGACTGCCAGAAAATGTGCGTCTGACCCTTGGGAATGACGGCGATGCGGAGCTGCGTACTGTGATTGCAGCCGGCGTTTATGAAGGCTGTGAAGAGCAGTACGGCGCCTGCGAGCGCGGCGCGGAGTTTCGAGATTCCCATGAACTTTCCCCCAATGTGACGAAAACAGTTGATTATATGCGATGGGCCGGGAGCGAGCCAAACCGGACCGCAATCTACAGGGATGAATGAAGATAGTTCCTCCACTCATTCATGGCGTGGTGATTGTGCTTTTTGAGCGCGGCGAGGCCCTGTTGCGGAGCGCGGCGGCTTTCGAGCAGACGGCGACCGACCCTTGCGATATCGTTCGCGTCGTCCACCTTCGCCTTCCAGTGATCCGGAACCCAGTGGATAGCATCGGAGACCACGCTCGGCACGCCTTCGGCAACACCATCGGCGGTGACTACGTTGAAGCTTTCGGTGTAGCTCGGCTGCAAGAGCAAATGCATGTGGCGGACGGTCTGACGGAACTGCGGCCACGTCTGCCAGCCGTTTTCCACCAGTTTGACGTGCGGGATGCCATTCATCATTTGCCGCACGGCTTCCGTCACTGAGCCCGCGCCTTCGTTGCGACCGGCCGAGACCCAGAACTCGAGATCAGCACGAAGGCCGTTGGCGATTTGCAAAGCGGCACCTGCCGCGGTCATGAGGTTCTTGAGGACGCGCGTGGCGCCGAACGCGCCGATGCGCAATGTGCCACCGGAGTAACGTTCTCGGTTTGGCTCAATGCCATCCAGATGATAGATGTTCGGCAGATGCTGGCACGGCGCAGCGTACGCCGCGCGCACCCAGTTGCTGAGTCGCTGGCAGTTGGCTGCGACGCGGAAGTTCCAGGTGCAGCGTTCGAGGTCAATGCCTTCGCGCATGAGGCGCATGGCACTGGGATCGGCCTGGAGGAAACCGAGGTTGGAATGGCAGTTGACGGCGAATTGCGTGTCGGGGTGATCCGCGCAGAGCTGCACAATGTGCGCGGTTGCGATCCACGGGGCCGAGACGACCACGTGTGTGGCCGGATTGGTGGCCAGTTGTGTGGAAAGGTCGGCGGCGCTGGTGATCGGCCAGACGACGGCGTCGATCCCCGCAGCGCGCATGGCCTTGGCAGAGTTGAGAGCGGTAACGCCAAGACCGATGTGGCTAATGGCGCGATTTGCGGCGAAGTTTTTGTAAGCGAGTACGACTGGCATAGTGTCCTGCCTTGAAGTTACCTGGCGGG
>CAIKAS010000166.1 GCA_903825445.1 uncultured Acidobacteriia bacterium | reverse complement strand
GTCCATCTGCGAGAACTCTGCGGCATCTGCGTGAAACGGCTGGCACGTGCGATTTGTAAACGTTTGTATTGCAATCTTCCCTTAAGGGGCGTATCATCAAGCCAGAAGGGTTTTGTAAAGAAGATTTACAATGCGGCTGGCGGTCCTGTTTACGATGCTGTCAGCACTGGCCTGGGGAGGTCTGAACCCCCAGATCGAGCCGGAAGCCGAAAGACTGTATCATCGCGCCTCGTCAGCCCTCCACCAGCTCCCCGCCTATGAAATGGATGTGGAGACCGTCGTCGCCAGGCCCCATGACGAACCGGGCGATGGCTTCCACATTTTGGCCAAACTTGCCGTTCGCCAGCCTGACCACATTCTGATCTCCGGCACCACCCCGTTCGCCGGTGAAACCACCATCTACTCGGACGGCCGTACCAGTCTCCTCTGGGAGGAGTCGACCAATCAGTTCGCGAAACTCGACGCGGCCATACCCGCCAGCATGGTCCTGCGCCTCACCAATCTCACCCCGGAATCCGAGCCGTTTGAGCAGACACTCGTATCGGCGAAGGTGATCCGTCGCGAGCAACTCGAAATCGACGGCGATTCCTTCGATTGCACCGTGATCCAGGTCGAGACCACCGGCCGCAACGGCGTGGAAGCCGCTCCCCGTCCCCACACGCTTTGGATCGATAACAAGACCGGCGTTGCCCTCCGTCAGCAAACCGGCGTGGTGCCCCCGCATCTCGAGAAGGAAATCCCGGCCAGTATTACCGTCACGCGTTTTCACTATGGCGAGCAGGTCGGCAACAGCGGCTTCGCCTTCATCGTTCCAGCCGACGCCACCGAAGTCGATTGGCGCGTTCTCGATACGCCTCTCACCAGCCGCGGCGTCGTCGGACTTGCCGCGCCGGCCATCCATTTCACCACGGTTGACGGACACACGTTTGACCTCGCCAGGTTCCGCGGCAAGCCGGTCCTCCTGCATTTTGAAGCTCCGTGGTGCGAACCCTGCCAGGAGGCCGATTCCGCAATCGATAATGTCGCGAAAACCATGGCGTCCGAAGTCAAAGTCCTGCATGTCTCCGTAGAAGATCCCGCGGCCACATCACGTCCTCATACTCTTGGCATAACCGCCGCTGACGCCGAATCTCTGGGACTCAAAGCCTGGCCAGCCAATCTTCTCGTCAGCCGCGAAGGCAAGGTCGTCAGCTTTGAACCAGGTCGCGCCAGCGAAGCGGCCCTGCTGGCGTTGTTGCAGAACGCCGCTTCAACCAACGCCGCCCCGCCGCCCCAGAATTGGGGTGCTGCCGAACCTCGCAAGAAGCCGCACGTGGCGCACAGCGAAGTCACTCCCCCGGAACTTGTCTATAAGGTCGATCCCGGCTACACAGCGGAAGCGCAGCGCGCCAAGATCTCGGGCACGGTCATGCTGGCCATACTGGTGGGAACTGACGGCCACGTCACCGACATCCATGTCCTGGAAAAGCTGGAGCCCAGTCTGGATGCCCGCGCTATCACCGCCGTCAGCAAATGGCGTTTCACTCCTGCTATGCGGGGCACAACTCCTGTAGCTTTCCTGGCCCGCGCCGGCGTCAGTTTCAGTCAGCAGTAGCGACGGTTACAGATTCCGTTTCAGGAACGAAATAATCTGGTAACCCAGCACAAACTTGAAAGGTGATTCCCCCAGCGTATAGTGCCCGCAAGGCATCACCACCACCTTGTGATCCGCGCCGCTCTTGCCGATCCTGCCTACGATGTCCCGCGAAAACTCCGGCGGAAACGTCGTATCGTAAGTCGCATACAAAAAGAACGAACGCTTATTCATCCCCGCAAACCGGTCGATATGGTGCACCGGACTCAGGCAATCCCACACCTTGCGCAATCGCTCCAGATTAATCTGATCCTCAATCCCTTCGCGAATATGCTTCGTCGATAGCCCGGTCCACACCACATCGGCAAAGTGCGTCGAGCAGTGGTTGAACACATTCACGCGTATCCGCTCGTCGTGCGCGCTCGTCAGAAAGCCGTAGCACGATCCCAGGCTGGTCCCGACGAGTCCCAGATCTTCGTAGCCCTGCTGTTGCAGCCAGTCGTAGCAGGACCGCACATCCACCACCGATTGCCGTGTGGCATCAATAGTGCGCGCCACATTCGCCGATACCGCATAATCCGCCCGCGCCAACTCGGCAGGCATGCGTTTGTCGTGATAAGGCAGACTGATGCGCAGCGCTGAGATCCCGAAACTGGCGATAGCTTCGCAGAGTGCCACATGTTGCCCCGGCGATGAATTCCAGTGAGGCAGCACCACCACGGCTTTCTTGCCCGTCTTCCACCGTGGCTTGGCGGGAAAATAACGCGCTTCCACCGTGTTGTTCTCGTCGTAGGGGGTCTCCACCGGTGAAGTGAATCGCACCGTGTCGCCCTCAAGCCGAAAATCACGAGGCGGTTCGTAAGCAAAGAACTCCGGGCTGCGCTCAATCGCAATCCGGTTGAAATCCCGCAGTCTGGTTTCGACATCTCCCGCGCCGGACGGGAACGGCCATTTCCCCATCCATTCCGCACCCCAGTCGAAAGGCCGCACCACGCGGTCCGTCGACCGTGTAGCAAGAAAATACTCCCACGAATCGATCTTCTTCGCGTACCACTGCTTCACAAGTTCCATTAAGCCTGAAATTCCAAAGTAGCAGAGCCGCGCATGCGCGCAAGGCAAAGTCAGGCAAGAACGGCAGCTTCGGCACCCTTCAGACAAGAATGGAAACGGGCAGGCTAACTCTTCACTGTCCCCTGAGACTGCGAGCCTTGCCGAGGGCTACAGTCTTTCTCTTTAGCAGCGCCACGCCGCAGCACGATAGTGCCAGCAATTGCCATGTTCTTGGTTCCGGAGCGATCGTTTGGCCTGTAAAGTGAACTACCAGACCGTCGGCATTGCCGTAGTTATCAAAAACGTCAATGCCGCTATCGGTCCCTAACTGTAAATTGCCGAGAACGGACTCGAGAGCTGCCTGATTCGTCACCGTTCCCAAAGCAAAGGCTGACGCGGAGGGCAAATCGGCGGAAAGGTAGGGGTAGTAAGGGCTCGTGAGATCTTCTACATCGATCTCCAACGACGATTGCGAACCACTGACCTGCCCCCGTTTTCTCTACCAGTCGTAATTTGAGAAAATCCGGTTTTCATACTATCGTCCTCAAGCCATCCCGCCGGAGCCGCCCGTCGCGATCGTGTCCACCGGCACAACGGC
>CAIKAS010000165.1 GCA_903825445.1 uncultured Acidobacteriia bacterium | reverse complement strand
CCGAACAGTAGGAACGAAACCAGCATGAGCAGCAGAAACAGCTCCTGTCCGGAAAACGTCATCCAGTGATCCTGAAAACCCGTGATGCGCTGGTCCATGTAGTAGTGATAGAAATCCCGATGCTGCGCGAGTGCCTGCATCCACTTTCTGGCGAACTGAAAAACGCCCAGTGCAGCCGTGATCGTGCCAACACCCACCCAGGACACGACCAGAAACCGAACCTCTGCCAGAGTTCTAACCGCCGAGTACACGGTCAGCATATTGGCAAAGACGACGATCTTGTTCACTTGCGGCATCCCGCCTTTGGGATCCGGCGAGAAGGCGAGCGAGAGCAATGTCCACGCGAGGAAGAGACCGAGAGGCAGCGCAATGCGCGGCCACCGCAACGGCAAACCCGAGAGCAGCAGCACGCCGATTGCAAGCGCAAGCAGGATCTCAGATGCCGGCACGGAGATCAGGATCGCGATTGCAGCAGCGGTTGCGAGCCAAAGGCTGAGTTTACTGAGGAACGGTGGCGGGACCACGGTGTCAGTATCGCGCACTCCACAGTTTATGAGCCGCGACCGCAAGGGCGTGTTTGCCAATCTATCACTTGTCGTACACCCGTGTGGTGGCCCATTTCCGTACGGCAGCAGGTGTTGAATATAATGGTCTGGCTATGAGCAAAAGACTCCGAACCGCCGTAATTGGAACCGGCTTTGTAGGCCGGGTGCACGTGGAGGCGATTCGTCGCCTCGGATTTGTGGACATCGCCGCCATCGTGGATGTGAACATCGCGCAGGCCCAGCGGTACGCAAAAGAGTTTGGCGCTGAAAAGGCCGTCGCCGACTACAAGGAGGTATTGGCGGACCCGACGATTGATGCCGTCGATATCTGCACTCCCAACACCTTCCACGCCCCGTTTGCCAAGGCCGCCATGGAAGCGGGCAAGCACGTCATTTGCGAGAAGCCGCTGGCGACTTCCGCCGCCGCCGCCGCCGAACTCGTCTCAATTGCGTCCGCCAAAGGTCTGCGCAACTGCACATGCCACAACCTGCGCATGTATCCGCAGGTTCAGAATATGCGCGCCATGGTGGAGTCGGGTGATCTTGGCGACATCCTCATCGTGCAGGGAACATATTCGCAGGACTGGCTGCTCTACAACACGGATTTCAATTGGCGCATCGAATCGAAGGACAACGGCCCCTCGCGCACTGTTGCCGATGTCGGCTCGCACTTCTGCGATATGACGGAGCACATCACGGGGCTTCGAATCACCGAAGTCTGTGCCGACCTCCAAACGTTCCACAAGACGCGCCTGAAGCCGAAGGGACAAATTGAAGCCTTCGCTGGCAAGACTCTGTCGGCGGACGATTACACGCCGTTCGAGGTCGATACCGAAGACTTCGGTGCAGTAGTGTTCCGCATGGGCGATCGTACTCGCGGCGCCTATACCGCAAGTCAGGTTTCGGCTGGTCGCAAGAATGGCCTGAGCATTGAGATTTATGGAACCAAGTCTGGTGTGGCGTGGAATCAGGAGCGCCCGGATGAGCTTTGGATCGGGCACCGCAATGAGCCGAACCAGATCATCATCAAGGATCCGTCATTGCTGAAGCCCCAGGCCCGTGCCTACGCGGATCTGCCCGGCGGACATAGCGAAGGCTATGACGATACATTCAAGCAGATTTTCAAGCGCTTCTATGGCTCGATTCTGGATCCGACAGCGAAACCCGAGTATCCGCAATTCGCCGATGGTTTGCGCCAGTTGAAGATTTTGGAAGCGGAGCTGCTCAGCAGCAAGACCCGCGCCTGGGTTGAAGTTAAGTAAACTCCGTTCAGTTTCGGCGCTTTAAGAAAACAGCCAGGTCACGCCTGGCTGTTTTCGATTTCGGCTGCGTTGTACGATGCGTTGAGGCTGGCTGTAATGATGCCGAGGAATTCCGATGCGACGCCATCGCATCTTCGGCTCTTCCCGACCTGGAGTACTGCTCTCTCCGAGTGTCGTGTGATTCATCCGGAACCGAGGATATGTGAGATTGTCTGGCCGGTCGATGGAATTCAGAGTATTTCCCGCCGGTTACTCCCGATAAACGCCCATCTGACAGTCGGAATGGGGGCGGCCGATTTGGTATGAATGTGTCATGCTATCTCAAGTACAATCCCTGCGCGGAGCAGATTATGCCCTCACCTGAGAAGCGAACTTTCAGCTTGCCCATCGAGCAGGCTGGCTACATCGATACCCTCGTTGCCTCCGGCAGCTACGCTTCGGGTAGCGAGGTCGTTCGTGCAGGATTGAGGGCGCTGCAGGAGCGTGATGCCGTGGTCGAGAAGTGGCTGCGAGAGGAAGTTATCGACGTTTGCGATGCCATTCAGTCCGACACGGGCCGGGCAATTCCAGCGGAACAGGTGTTTGCGACCATCCGGGCCCGACATGCCGATCGGCTGAAGAAGCATCGCCGTGAGGCATAGGATTGATTTCAGTCCTGAGGCACTCGGCGATCTGATTGATCTATACGATTACATCGCTTTGAACGACGGCGCCGAGCGCGCGATTGGCTACATCAACCATCAACCGCATCGAGGATTATTGCAGCAATCTTTCTGTTTTCCCGGATCGTGGCAACAGACGGGATGACCTGCGCCCCGGTTTGCGGACTCTCGGCTTCGAACGACGCGCAGTAATTGCGTTTCAGATCACGGCAACCACCGTAACGATTCTGCGCATTCTCTACGGCTGTCGCGATCTTGAGTCCGTTTTTCCCATGATTGGCGAACGGAAGTGATCGGACAGCATCGAAATTGGCACTGTGAAACGAGCTTGCGGCTGTTTTGCGCCATCCGAGACGGCTCCGTTGCCGTTTTCAACCCGCTTCCCCTGCCAAATTACCCCGCCTCTGGTTCAAGCCTTTAACCCACACCGTTTACGACGGTTCAGTTCACCGCGCGACCTCATCAGCTTTCGGCCTGACAGTTCGTGTCCGCCCGTTGTTTCCGCACGCCAAGCCGAAGCGATCTTATTCAGTCACAACTTCCGAAGAAATATTTAAAAAACTCCGCATCTCGCTGAGAGACGGCAAGTTAACGAGCATCGCAACTCTACCGCCAGCCCTCATACACTCGGCGCCCAGCCCTCACACATGCTCTACTTCAATCAGGAAGCGGACCTTCACCGGGACGCTTCTGACAAGTACTTCCTGGCCAGGGAGCGTCGATGGACGGTGAAACTGGACTTCCGGAGTCCCCAACCGAACGGATTCGCGCGGGGCTTTGCGGCACATCCCGAGTACGGGCTCTGCAGCCGACGGAAGACATAGTTCAGACCGGTTTGAATTAGCGCCGGGTGATAGGGAAGCCGTGGGATTCAGTCCCGCGGCCTCATTTCGATTCATCCGTGTAGCT
>CAIKAS010000164.1 GCA_903825445.1 uncultured Acidobacteriia bacterium | reverse complement strand
CTACGCCGATGACGACGTCATCCAGGCAGGGAATTCCGAATGCTATTGACATTTCTGTCCTCCACTACTCGGGTTCACGTGGTCACCAGTCGCCGCATTTCTCTACCTAAATAGGTTTACTGACCAGCGGGCCGCTGGTCCTCATTCAGCAGCCGGGAGCCGCTTTAGTTTCCGTGGACGGCTCCTTCGTTCACCCGACTTCTACAGTCTCACCCCGTCATCTTGATGTGACAGATCAGTGACACACTACCTGTTGCGGTTTCGCCTTTGATTCGTCTGTGGAAAAGATGCTACAATGCACCCATGCAGATTGACACGAGGCCCGATGGATTTGCACCCACCGGACCTGCGTCGATGTTGATGAAGATTGGGGAATCCCATCATATCGACGTACGGAGCCTCTTTCAAGTTGAAAGAAAAGAAAACCGGACCAAATGGCAAAAGGACCAACGGTGATTATTCACCGCAACTCCAAAAACGGCCAGTTCGTGACTCCGAAGTACGTCGAGCGGCACCCCGCCACGACCGAGACCGAACGCCGTCCAGCACCGAAGCGGTAGTAGGTCGTCAGCAGCCCGTGGACCCGCAAGCCGCTATTGCAGGGCGTGCGGACGATGAAGGAATGTATTTCGATGAGTCTGTGTATTGCCGCAGCATGTCAAGATCGGGGTAAATCCCGAGTCGTTATTGCGACTGACTGGAAAGCCAGCGCCGGAATTGCGGCTGCGGAGATTCAGGACAAGCTTTACTGGATCGGCGATTACATGCCCGTTTTGATCGCTGGAACGATCACACGGGCGATTGAACTGAAGGACACTTACAAGCAGTACCTCGCTATCTTGGGATCAGCGCAACCTGCGCAGATTCAGGTCAAGCTAGAAGACTTGAGTGACTTCATCAAGGAACCGATTAAAATCTTCCGCCGCAAGCTGGTTGAGGAACACATGGCGAGGAAGTTCGGCCTGAACTACGATACGTTTCGAACTGCGGTCGGCAAAGGTGAGATTCCTGAGTCGGTCGCCATCGAAGCGTTCACTGACATCGCCAAGATTGACTTGGATTGCCAACTGATTATCATCGTCTTTATTGACCGCCAGCCATCAATTTTCAAAATCAATATGGACGGAACAATTGAGGACTGCGAGAATTTCGCAACCATTGGAAGCGGAACGTACATTGCTGAAAGCGTGTTGTACCAGAGGAAGCAAGATAGCAGACTGCCGCTTGGTCCTTCGGTTTATCACGTCTTCGAAGCGATGAAGCTCGGGTCGATTGCTCCCGGCGTCGGCGAAGAGCATACGATCAACGTCTTGTATCCTCCGGGCGAACGCCGTAATGATGTGGTTGGTGAGGTATTGACGGAGAAGGCAAAGGAGTTCTTGGAACGCCAGTTCAAGAAATTCGGCCCGAAACCGTTCCAGCGACTTCCTTTGCCACCGGAGTCGTGGACAGCGGACTTCTGATTTATATGAGCGCCCAGATCGAGCAGCCGAAATATCACCGGACCAGCAGAAACTGCTCTTTCTCTACGACACTCTTCGAGAGTCGCTGATGTTCAAGAAATACTACGCTCACAAGATGAAGGACTATGAGACCTATAGTTTGGTGGGCGACATCATTGTCGCCGCAGCCGCATCTAGCTCTCTGACCGGCGCAACTATCTTTAAAGGGTATGTCGGCGAGAAAGTCCTGACGGCACTCCTTCTGATCTCTACTGTAACCGCAATCGTCAAACCACTCCTGAAGCTGAACAAGAAAATCGCAAGCGCTGCTAAGTTGCAACGTGATTATTTGTGCTTGTATCAGAAGCTCAACCGTCTCAGGAGGGACATTCAGCATTCGGGGCTGTTTTTGCCCAAGTACGAAACGAAGTTCAACCGGCTGCGTGATTCGTTTGATCGCTTGGGACTGCGGAACGAAGCGGTTGAGGACAAGAAGCGGATGATGAAATTCCAAGATGAAGTAGAGGAGCAGATTCCACACACAACGCTATGGTTGCCATCAGAATGAGTAACAACAAACAGCCTGCGCCGCCTCCTGCGCCACCTTCGCATCCTCTTCGTGAGGGAGAACCGCCACCACGTTTGTGGAGACAACCGCCGCCTCCTCCACCGGCGAAGAAAGGATAGAAAAGTGAGTTCGCAACCCGCACCACCGCCCAGACCTCAACCAGACAGACGTGGTGATCCACCGCCCCGTCAATGGAAGCAGCCAGCGCCCCCGACGAAGAAGTCATGAATATATTTTTCGGACACGAGAACATACCTGAACCCGGACAGCCGCCGCCACCGTCCGAACCGTTCCCCGAGAGAATACCTTGCAGTGAACCGCCGCCACGCCCTTGGCGACAACCGCAACCGCCGCCACCACCGACCGAGAAATAGGAGATGGATTGTTTATGGCCGACATCATAGAACCCAAGCCGAGTAGAATCGGCAACCGTGTGAAGGTTGGCGACGGTGTGCCACCGCCAAAGCAATGGAAGCAGCCGCCGCCACCACAATCAACAAAATCCAATCCGCTGCCAGACAAAAAGAAATGACAGGAGTTTAGACATGTCCATACCCAATAAACAGCAACCGATTCCGGTTCCCCTCCGTAAGGGAGACCCACCGCCTCGCCAGTGGAAGCAGCCGCCACCACCGCCACCCGTGAAGAAATAGTTATGAGCGACAGCGTGAAACTGAATCCCCGGCTGAAGACGGCGGTCTGCTGCTTTCATCAATCATTGCCACTCGACACCAACTGGGTCACATATCTCTTCGAGCTTGGCAATGACAGCTTTGAGGTCACCGCTCGTCGGTGCCAAGACCCGGAATGTCGTGCTCACTATGAACCTATGAGAGGTTACTTCGGAGCAAGACACGGAGAACATCCAACCTTCGGCACCGCTGGCGCTCCGATCTGCAACAAGCACACTGAGCACTGGTATCCCATGTTCTTTAGGTGGGATGAGCACAAATTGGTGGCTGAGTGTCCTATCGACGGGTGTGGGGCGAAGCTCGATGCAAGTCAATACCGGCATCTCGCCATCTGATTGCGCTAGGATTTTGGAATATGATCGAAGCGATTCCCGGACAATGCTGCCAGCAATGCGGGGCAGAAGTTGCTACGCCGCTGAATGCGGCGGTTACTCATGTTAGCTCTGGTGAGAACGTTATCGTCACCGGCGTCTGTCCAGTCTGCCGTGCTGATGTGGAAGTCTTAGCGAAGGACAGTTCCCGATGACACGCTTTGTGATCGGTGATCGGGCTCGCCGTACCGAACCGCCATTTAGCACCGGCACCGTCGATCTCGTTCAGGGACAAACCATCTGGGTTGCCCTTGATAAAGACGGCGGCAGGGCTTGCTACCCATTTGACCGGCTGGAACGACGCATTGATGGCAGAAATTAAATCAAATGGCTGTGCCGCTGGATTGATCGATGGAACCTAAAGAAGTCAAAACAGAACCCGTGCAGGTCGTTGGCCCCGGCATCAGTCTCGAAGACTATCAGAGCGGCAAGTTCAGCCCCATCGATGTTTTCGAAGGATGCCTGAACAAATGGATTCTGGCCTTTGGCACGGAGCTTGCCGGAAAGGAGAACTCGGGGATCGCCGTACTGATTCTTGCATCGTCCATCATCCAGCCGCTTGGTGCCGCACTGCCGTACAACGGTAAAGGAAGAAACAACAAAACGGATTTCTGCAATGGCTTCGTGCGTATTTTCCCCGATGTGCCCGGTTGTAAAGACAAGTGGGAATTCGCTGGTCGAGTCTACGACCTCCTTCGAAACGGTCTGTTTCACGAGGCGTTCATAAAGCCCGGTCTCGTCTTGAGCAAGAGAGAAACCGCAATCTCCGAAGAGTCAGGGCAGATCGTCATTGACCCGGTGAGATTCATTCAGGCGATTGAAGCGACCTTCGGGGAAGTCTGCCGGGAGATTAGAGAGGCTTCGGCTGAATCAGAGACTCGTGCATCTTTCGAGATGTACTGGAGCCGCAAAGAAACGATCAACGCCATAAGGGAGGCTGCGAAACCGCTACCCGTAGAACTACCGGCTTACGGGACCAACACGCTTTCCCCCGGCTCCGCAACAACCCTCGCACCGTCTTCGCCGTACAAATTCATCACGAAGATGTGAATCATGATCCGGGCATACTTTGACGAAAGCGCCAAACAGAGGCAAGACATTTTTGTGCTGGCGGGGTGGGTCGGTAGCAATGAGATGTGGGAGCGTTTCACGCTGGACTGGAGGTCGGTACTTGCGGAAGCGCCATCAGTCGCAACGGTCCGACATACTGATGCCAAGACTGATCCGCCGAAGGGCGCATTCGAGGGTCTGTCGAAAAGTGATGCCGACCAAAAACTCCGCAGACTGATCGACGTGATTTGTAGCCACGAGATGTACGGCGTTGCTGTTGGCCTGAGACCAAGTACGTTCGATAAGGCTTTCGCCAGCACGGTTCTGGGAAAGAAGCAAGTGACGAAGAGACTGAAGCTCACTCACCATTACCAGTCCTGTGTCCTCGCCGCCAGCGCTGCGGTTTTTCAGCTTCAGCGAGAAGCGGGTGACACATCACGAGTCGATTTCGTGATGGATGAGCAAACGGGGTTGCTTCGTGCGATCAGCGAGGAGTATGCGAAATGGAAACACAGGTTCCCGCCAGCGGTTCAGGCAATTGCTGGAGACATTTTGGAGGGAAGCGATTCTGACTCGGAACCGCTTCAGGCCGCAGATTTTCTTGCCGGTGGAATCACAAGAGGGTTCGGCACGAACGACGCCGAGGACTATTACGCACGCCTTCGGACATGCCATCGAGTAGCATTCACTCAGGCATACCCGCCCTACTTCGAAGAAATTCCCGGCATGGTCCGAGAGCTTGAACTGATGGAGTCAATACTTCGAAAAGCCAAACGTCTTGAGCACTGGATCGAGGACCGGCAATCGTCAAAGACGGAACGCTGATCCAACTCGCCTTTTACGGGCAAACCGTTAGAATATTCGGAACCGCATTCACCGTGATCGCAGCAATGGTTCCGGTCGGCTGACCAGAGCATGAAGTCGGCGGGCTTAAATGTGGGGATTGACCGGACGTTTACCATCGATTTGATCCGTGAGGCGGAGTTCCTGCGACGCTGGATCAATCCTCATAAGTCGGCTAGTGACCGCTAACCGCGTTGCTTCGGTCGTATCACGCGCCACTCGGAAAGAGTTAGCCGGTCGGAGGGATCAGTCCCGATGAATGCCCTTGCATCCGCCAACAGCTAGGCTCGGCCAATAGAAATACTCAAGTATTGCGTCGGCACTCGGGTTTCCCACCTTGCAAGCGCAATGGTATACGGTGGCGGAATCTCGCTACTGCTGTCGATTTTCAATTAAAGAAAACGAGTCCAGCAGATCCGACGAGGTGCCCGGCATTGTCTGTGCACCCCTAGAATCAACCATTTCGAAATGTCCATTCGATGGCACCCTAAGTGCCATTATTCGGAAACGAACGGCGACTTCCGCGGGGAATGTGAACGATGCAGTCACCCTGGTGGGCGCCGGAACTGCAATAAGCCATTTCATCGCTGGAGTCCGATTCTGATGCCGCTCACCTGTCCGAGATGTACGCACGATTTCCTATTGATCAAAATGCAGACCGGAATGGAACGCATTTATTCCATTTTCACCCGGAAACGGGCGTTCAAATGTTGCACCTGTGGGTTCAAATTTCGCGCCGCCGACCGTCGTAGTTCCCCGCGCGAGACTCCGGACGCAGATTCTGTTCTGGTGCGCCAGAACGGCTAGCGCGGTGTCCAGGAATTAGCTGGACAATTGGAGAGGAAGAAGAAGCCGGCTGAAAACCGGCTGCGGGCAGGATTGCCCGCCCTCCATGCGTGCAGATATTTCCTGTACACTACACTTCCGCGCGAAGTTTACTGGAGGGAATCGCGCTTGCCGCGATTGCACGTATAGCAGGCCGTCTGGAGATTATCAATCATCTCCGAGCCTCCCTTGCTTACTGGAATAATGTGATCGATTTCCAGTTCCCCTCCCGATTTCAGGCAGATCCGGCAGGTATATTTGTCGCGTTTGAAAACGATGAAGCGCATGCGGGACGAAACCGGGCGGCGCGCCGGACGCGGCACGGGCGCAATGGCCGGCGTTGCAGCGCCCGATGCCGCGCTCGCGGCCACCAACGCCCTCCGCCAGGATCCAAACCGTTTGCAAATGGCGTCATGGTGCAAGGCGCAGCCATACGCCTTCAGGTCGGACGCAATCGGACTCCGGCCTTTCTCGGCCAGGGTTTTCAGCCATAAATCCCCGATGGCCGCGAGCATTTGCTCGGTCGACCACTTCCAGCATTGCTGGCGGGGAACGAGGCCCGCGATCTCATTGGCTTTCGCCATGGAACCGAATATCTTAATCACGGTGCCGGAGCACAGACGGCCGTGTTTGTTGATCTCTTCCGAGCTCACTGTTTGCTTCCCGGTCAGTTTCGCAATCCGTTGGATTTCTTCCGCAACGGAAGCGGAATCGTACGACGGCATAAAGTCAAGTTCAAGCGCCATTTACCTATTTCTCCTGCCTGGAGATTAGCAAGGTGGAGAGTTAGTAAACGGGCGGCAGTTTTATTAAGTTATTGAAAGCAAGTCAGATATAGTTTGAAAATCGCCGGTAACCGCTTTTCGGGCGACGGTGCTTTACGCGGCCGACAGAGGGAAGGGCTCCCGAAAGACGTCGACACCAGCAAGGGTTTCCGCGGTGAGGATGCGATTGGCCTCCAGCGACGATCGGCAAACGCTCCCTTGCGGTTGCGGCTCACAAAAACTTCGCCCGCCCTTCAAGGCGCCGGATAACCTTGCGGGCGATAATACCCATAGAGACTTCATTCATGCCGTCAACTGTGACTCCCGATCAGGAAAAGAACCCTTGGCTGGCTGCGGAAGCCCGCTTCAATAACGCCGCCGAAAAACTTGGCCTCGATGAGGGCATCCGCAAAGTTCTGGGCAATCCTACCCGGGAACTTACCGTCAATATTCCCGTTCAGCTCGACGACGGCCGCATCGAACTTTTCACGGGTTACCGGGTGCAGCACTCGATCGCGCGCGGCCCGGGCAAAGGCGGCATCCGGTACGCGCCGGACGTTAATCTCGACGAAGTCCGCGCCCTCGCTTCCTGGATGACCTGGAAGTGCGCCGTCGTGAATATTCCGTTTGGTGGCGCGAAAGGCGGCGTGATTTGCAACCCCGCCATGCTTTCCGATGGCGAACTGGAACGAATCACGCGCCGGTATACGGCCGAGATCATGGACATCATCGGCCCGGATCGCGATGTTCCCGCGCCTGACGTTAATACCAACGATCGAGTCATGGCGTGGATCATGGACACCTATTCCATGCACGTCCGACATGCGACCACTGCCGTTGTCACCGGCAAGCCTATGGAGTTGGGCGGATCACGCGGGCGCACAGAAGCCACGGGACGCGGCTGCATGATCGTCACGCTTGAAGCGCTGAAGAAGTTTGGTCTGCGTCCTGAAGACACGCGGGTGGTGATTCAGGGTTTCGGCAACGTCGGCGGCATGGCGGCAAGGCTGATGGCCGCGCGCGGTTTCCGCATCGTCAGTATTGTGGAATACAACGGCGCGGTGTTCAACCCCAACGGCCTTGATATTCCCGCGCTGCTGACTCACCGCAAGGAAACCGGCTCCATTGTTAACTTCGAGGGCGGAGAAAACATCGATAAGAACGAAGCGCTCTATCAGGAGTGCGATGTGCTGATTCCTGCCGCTACGGAGAATGTGATTACTTCGGCCAACGCGGATCGTCTGCGCTGCCGCATTCTGTGCGAAGGCGCTAACGGACCGACGACGCCGCTGGCGGACGAGATTCTGGCAAAGAACAAAGTTTTCGTGATTCCCGACATTCTGGCGAACGCCGGCGGTGTCACGGTTTCGTACTTCGAATGGGTGCAGGATCGCCAGGGCTTCTTTTGGAATGAAGAACTGGTGAACACGCGTCTGGAAGAAATCATGGTAGGCAGCTTCAACGCCGTTACGGCCTACGGCGAAAAGCACCAGGTGGATAACCGCACAGCAGCCTACATGCTGGCGCTCGATCGTGTGGCAAAGGCCATGAAACTTCGCGGCATTTACGCGTAACGCTGTTACGAAGCGCTCACACTTACAGCAACATCCATACCCAGACAGGCGCTAGCCGGCCCCTCATAAGTGCCCCATAGAGGCAGCGCCTGTTCCGGCGCCCACGCCACGGCCACGCGAATCAGATTGCGGTTTCCAATTATGCTGTTTGTGGGGTCAAAATCGATCCATCCCGCGCCGGGCAAATATGCCTGCATCCACGCATGCGTTGCTCCGCCACCGTGGATGCCGGAGTCTCCGGGAGCAAAAATATACCCGCTCACAAACCGGGCCGCAATACCCAGCGACCGCGCCGCTTCTATCATCAGCACGGCGAAATCGCGGCAACTGCCCTGCTCGGTCTCGATTGTCTCTCCCGGCGTCTGCACACCCTTCTCTATCCGTCTCGCATAGGTGAACTGCTCGCGGATGCCGTGCGTCATCGCCCGCAGGATCTTCATTGTGTCGGTTGTTTCCGACGGGTCCAGAAACTGCAAAGCCCATTCCGCTACGCGCTCGGCGTGATAGTGATGTGCCAGCGCGCGCTCCAGATTAGGGAAATCCTCGTCCGAGTAGCGGAACGGATACCGTTTGGCATACTCTTCGAGCGGATACTCTGGCGGCGAATACTCAAAGTGTTCCAATCTCACGGCGCTCTCAAAACGCAACTCCGTGGTGGTCTCGTCAAACGTAGCGATGGCGATGGAATTGTCGAACGGATCGTGCAGCCATCGCAACTGGGCCGGACGCGGCGTGATCGCCAGATGCGTACTGATCAGGCGCAGGTCATGACTTTCGCGCGGACGGAACATCATTCGATGTTCCCCCAGACCTACCGGCTCTTTGTATCGATATACGGTTGTGTGGCGAACGGTGAGAAGCGACATCAATGGCCCGCGCCTGAAGACAGCGCCGATTGCGCTGGTCCCAGCACCGGAACTTCTCCGTCAGCCAATTCGTCCGTCCATACACGGAAGCTTTCCAACTGGTTCGGTCCGAACGTTGTGGCGATCGCCACATCGCAGGCATCGCGGCCCCGCGCCATCAGCACACGCCCCAGGCGCGGCACGTTATTACGCGGATCGAAGGTATGCCAGCGGCCGCCGATCCAGGCCTCGAACCATGCGGCAAAATCCCCCACTCCATAGGGAGGTTCGGTGCCGAGGTCGCTCAGGTAACCGGTGCAGTAGCGCGCAGGAATATTCATGCACCGGCAGAATGTAACCGCCAGGTGCGCATAGTCGCGACAAACGCCGGTGCGTTCATTAAACGCGCCGGCTGCGCTGCGGTTCGCCCGCGCGTTTTGATAATTGAACGCGATGTGACGGTGAACGTAGTCGCAAATCGCCTGCACGCGCGGGTAACCTGGCGCGATGCCGCTGAAGAGTTGCCAGGCGGCGTCGGAGAGAAAATCAGTCTCGCAATACCGGCTGCCGAGGAGGAATACGAGCACGTCTTCGGGCAGATCCTGCACGGAATCCTGCCCGGCGCCAAACATCATCTCGTCGGGTTGGCCCGTATCCCGGATGACGCAATCCGTCGTTAGACGCAGTCGGCCGGCGGGCGCCAGGACCCGATTGCAGCGATTACCAAATGCGTCCCGGTATGCGCTCACCGGAATTGCAGGTGCCGTCATCAGATGGTCGGGAATGACCATATCGCGGGCCCGCGAATCGTGAACGTTCACCAGCAGGATGATAGGCGTTGGCTGTGGAAAGTTATAGATCAGTTCAAAACCGGCTCGGAGTTGCAAGGAAGTACCTCATTCTGCGGCGCCGATATCCGCTGGCTGGGCTGTCAAGCTCGCAAGGCTCTCCTTGCGCGTCGGCCCTCGCGACCCGACTCCTCAACAATAGCAAGCAACTGTAGGGCCAATGACCGGAACGCCGCGTTAGCTCGAAATGAAGGGCAGTATTCTTACTCAAGCCGTCTCAAGCCGCCTACGGCGCGTTAATCTTGTAACGTATCCGTAATTCAGTTCACATGCTTCCGTCACACAGCTGCAGCGTAATTCACCCGTCGGCCTTAGGGCAGGATGCCTGTGGGGCCTCGCGTCAACGCATGGACACTGCAAAATCGCGCCTCCGCTCGTTTTCCATGATCTTCGGCATCTATGTGGCCCCTGTCTTCCTGTTGCGATCCGGACTGATCCCCTATAGCTGGCGTTTCTTCATTCTGATCGCTGTCGCGATCGCTGCCACTGCGCTTGCCGTCAACCGCCGGTACAGCGCAATCCGTCTTGGCATGGGACGCCCGAAACTTCTCTCGGTTCTGGCATGGTCGGTAATTCCTTCCGTGCTGCTCCTGGCGGGGGTCTTTTGGGCTGACCTGCAGCACCGCTTTCAGCTGACTCCCCGCCTGCCGTTTTATCTTTTCTTCGTGCTCCTCTCCGCGCCGGCGCAGGAATTCCTGTATCGCAGCTTCCTCTTCGCCGAACTCGCCGCAGCACGCGTGCCGAGGTTCGGCATCGTTGTCATTTCGGCGGTGCTCTATTCGTTCATGCACACCATCGCGAGGGACACCACCACCACGGTGCTCACTTTTGTCGTCGGTTTGATATGGGCCTTGATATTCCTGCGAACCAGGAGCTTCTATATCGTGGCGCTGTCGCATGCGGGGCTGGGAGCCGCGGCGATTACACTCGGCGTGATCTGAACGCGTCTGCCGTCTTCGGAACTGTATTGCTTTGTTAGTCTGTTATTTCCTGCCACCATGCCACAACCACGCAAACCCAGAGTCGAAGGTAAAGTGATCGTCGTTACAGGGGCCGCCCAGGGCATCGGTTTCGCCTGCGCGCGTTTGCTTGCCGAAGAAGGCGCGTCGGTCGTCCTGTCCGATGTCAAACAGCCCGAAGGAGAAGCTGCCGCTGCCCGCATTGCAGCCGACGGCCTCAAGGCCCGCTTCGTCCGCGCCGACGTCACCAGCGAGTCCGACTGCGCTGCTCTGATGGCTGAGGCCGCACGTCCCACCGGCCGCATTGACGGTCTGCTCAACAACGCGGGCTGGTATCCCCGCGCTACTCTCGAACAAACCACCAGCGACTTCTGGGACCAGATTCAGAACGTCAATTTACGTGGACCGTTCTACTGCTGCAAGCACGCGGCACCCCATCTCCGTGCTGCCGGTGGAGGCAGCATCGTCAATGTCGGTTCGCTGAACGGTATTCAGGGACTGCCGAACCTGGTCGCTTACTCTGCTGCCAAAGGCGGACTGCTTTCGCTGACCCGCACGCTGGCAGGAGCGCTGGCGCACGACCGCATTCGCGTCAATTACCTTATTCCTGGCTGGGTGCTCACGGAAGGTGAAATCGCTCTGCACGCCAAAACCGGCGTCACACTGGAGGCACTGAAAAAGCAGGGTGAAACGCTGGCACTCGGCCGTCACCAAACCCCGGAAGATTCCGCCTGGGCTGCGCTCTATCTGCTTTCCGACGAATCCGTGCAGGTCACCGGAACCATTCTCAACGTGGACGCAGGTGGGAGCACCCTGCCGGTTCAGCCAGGTGCTCCTTACCTGGGTTAACCGTTACTGGCCGCGTCCGCGTCCCATGCCGCCACTTGCGCCGCGACCCATTCCGCCGCCGCGTGCCGCAGTGGAAGGTGGAACGATTCCCTTGAGTCGCATGTACACAGCCATGCTCCCGTAGCATTCGTTGTCGTGAGCAGTGACATACGCCAACTGCCCCGCGCGAGATGCATTACCGCGACCGGTTCCCACGGCTTCCATTGCGTTTTCGTCCGTCAGCTTGCCAAACGCGGCGTCGCACTCATCGAACGAGGTCTTGAGAGCCGCGACGATGTCCGCCTTCGTGGTCTTCTGCGCCGCGCCCACCGTCTTGACCTGGCCGTTCACGGTTGAGCACTGCCGGACCTGTGTATCGGCTACGTGTGCCACCCATTCACCGAACGACATCTCTGCCGGTGTTGCCTTGAAGCTGTAGTTTTCTTCGGGCATTTCGTTCGCCGCATTCGTGATGCTCGTCTTCACCTGCGTGTACCGCTGATTCAGCATGGCCGAAAGTGTGGTCGGCTGCTGCATGCCGCCCTGGGCGAAAAGAAGTGCGGTGCCTGCGCATGCGCCGACCGCAACAGTGAGAATAAGGAATTTTGCTTTCATGGTTTTTTAGTATAGCTGAATTTGCACAGTTTATTTCTTTGCCAGCCTCTGCGCTACCTGCTCCACCTCTCCCCAAACACGCAGCAGATTGCCGCTCCACAACATCCCGATCTGTTGTTCTGTATACCCGCGCCGCACGAGTTCCAGCGTCACATTGAAGGCCTCGGCCGCGCTGTTCCAGCCGTCGATTCCGCCGCCGCCATCGAAGTCGGAAGAAATCCCGACGTGATCGATCCCGATCAGTTTCACGGCATAGTCGATGTGGTTCACGAAATCTTTCACGTTGGCGCGGGGCGCCGCCGGCCACTTGGCATCGATCTCAGCGAGTCGCTTGTCGTACTCGGCGCGCCGCTCCGGCGAAAGCGCGTCGAGGCCGGCGTTCCCGCGTCCCCGGCCGCCCCCCGCAGCCGCTCCGCGACCCTGGGTTGCAACACCTGGCGCTCCCTCTACCGGACACACCCGTGCCGAAGCATCGGCAGCACTACGTCCGGCGCGACCGCCTCCGCCGCTACTGCCGCGCCCGCCACGGCCTCCGCCAATTCCACCACTGCCGCCGCGTCCGCCAGCTGCCGGCGCTGCCAGTCCGAACTCGTCACGCAGCTTTGCCAGCGCATCGGTGCGCTCTTTCGAATCTATCCTGATATATGACGCAAACCCGACAATCTGAATCACACCACCGTTTTTCTTCAGCGCCAGCAGTTGCTCGTCGTCCATGTTCCGGCTCACATCGGCGAGAGCCCGCACCGCCGAGTGCGACGCGATCACCGGAGCTTTGGAAAGCCGCATCGCTTCCATGTTGGCGCCTTTCGAAGGATGGGAAAGATCCACCATCATGCCCAGGCGATTCATCTCCGCAATCACTTCGCGTCCCAACGGCGAGAGCCCGTTGTTATACAGGTAACCCTGAGTTTCTCCGGTGTTTGAATCGGCCAACTGGCTGTTGCCGTTGTGGGCCAGGGACATGTAGCGCCCGCCCCGATCGTAAAACTCTTTCACGTGCTTAATGTCCATGCCGATCGGATAGCCGTTTTCTACGCCGATCACCGCGATCCTGAGATGCTTTTTGTGGAGTGCAAGCACATCGGCAGGTGAAAGCGCCAGACCGATCTGATCCGGTGCAATCTTTTCCGTGAGCCGGTGCACCGCGTCGAACTTCGCCACCGCCTGCTGGTAGGCGTCCTGGAACCCTTCCGGCGTCAGCGGCCCCTGGCCTACGTAAGCGATCATGAACGAAACATCCATGCCACCTTCCACCATCTTTGGCAGATTCACCTGCGTTGTGAGGCGCATGGTGTAATTGCAATCCGGCGTGAAGTTCACCGGCTCAATGTCGTTATGGGTGTCGAGTTTAAGGACGCGTTCGTGGATGCCTTTGGCTTTGGCAATTAATGCCGCGTCGTCGCCCTGGGCCGGAAGCAGCTTCGCCGTGATCGAAAACAGCAGTGCGAAAGACACCGCAGTCAGGCCGGCAATCGTGAGTTTGGGTGGCAGTGTTGACATCTCATCTCCTGTGGAACTGCTGAATTAGGAGACCGACGGAGGTCGCAATGGAAACAGGCCATCTCCATCGTAACCTGGTACCCCAGATTTTCAACGCTGTCCAGCCGGCGTCACATCGCGAAACTTCCCCCAATTCCGCACCAGGTTATCCACCACAGTGTTCCCCACGCGCCATGCCGCCTCCAGCGCGGGCAAATACGCCGTGTATTGTCCAAGCTTGATTCGCGCCAGATTCTCCGCTGCTGTGACGCCTGGCTGCGGAAGATCGAAGTTACTGGCCGTCCTCAGCACCAGGACGCGGTGAAGATCGACGCGCCCCGCTTTCTCAAGCAGCGTCAGCGACTGCATTGTCCCGGTATCTTCCATCGCCGTCGTGACGAAGTTGCCCACGCCGCCTGTGTGATAGCGAACCCAATCCGTGGCCCAATCGTTCAGCAGTGCGCCATGCCAGAACGTGCCGGAAGAGAGCGTGTCGCCCTTCATCACGAAGGGAGGCCGACGGGCATTCTCTTCGGGATAGGGATTCCGCGCTGCCTGCATAGCCTCCGAATCTGCCAGCGCAACAGTTTTTGTTAGCTGAAATGCCCAGTCCACGAGGCCAGCGTCCAGATGGTAAACCTCGCCCTCGGTGGAATCGCGTGGAACTTCGTAAGGGACAGAACCGCGTAGCGGAATGTAGCCCGTCTTCCAGCCGGCTGGAATCTCTCTGGCGTCAATCTCGCGTGCCAGGTCCCCGTCTACCACCCACTCAGCCCACGCGGCCGACCCGATGCTCCCGCGCGCCGGATTGATTCCTGCTATCCCTGCCACCAGCCAATAAGCTTTGCTGAGATCGAAGCGGGGATCCATCCCCAGCGCCATGATTGCCGACGCCGACTTTGCTGTGCCCACGCCGGTCAGGACGGCCAGTACGCCGTCGTTGTTCATTCGCAGGTCGTGAAAGCCCTGGGGGAAGGGAATCACGCGATCCAGATGATTTCGCTCTACCCAATATTGCAGTTCGCCCGGCTGATCGCCAGTATCGGCGCCCCGCTCGAACATCGCGACGATCACGACCTTCACCGGAATCGGTCGCGCATGGGAAACGGCGGACGCGCAGAGGAGCAGGCCGATTAACGCGCCATGTCCAGCGCCGAAAAAACGAGAACGCATGCCACATCCTAACGCACCGACGCCTGGTGGCAACTTTATTTTTGAACTGTAAACGGCCCATTGTCGCCGGCACCGCTCGCGCCGGAGCCTGTTCCGGTTATTGTGGTTGCCGCAGCATTCAGATTCCCTGCAAAAACGAGGCCGCCCAGGTTCGCGTCGGTAGGCAGAGTCACTGCTGTACCGCTCACGGTGCCACCGACGAAGTTGCCGCTTGTCGTGGTTCCCACCGCACCTGTGCACAGGCTCGCCTGCGTATTCGGATTTTGCGGCACATCCGATGTCATCAGGGCGCTGTAGGTACCGGTGACGGCGTTACCGGTTTGTGTCAGATTCCACGTCAGCTGAAATGTGAGGACGCAGGTGAATTGGGCGCTGGGTTCGCTATCCGTCCAGGTTCCCGTCCAGATGCCCGTCACCGCTCCGCCGCCCGTAGTCGCAGGAGTCAAGGTCAAAGGCGCAGTCAGGGTAGTTCCATTCAGACTGGCAGAAATGACTGCGGTTGTTGCGGATGACACCGCCAACGTAGTGACCGGGAAGCTGGCGGAAGTCTGACCAGCGGGTACGGTGACGCTGGCAGGCACCGCCACGTAGGGAGAGTCGCTTTGGAGGGTGACGGCCAGGTTGCCAGCACCGGCTTGTTCGCGCAGGACGGTATTGCGATCGGCGGGGTCTTCCCCGGGGCCGGGACTAGCAGCCGAAAGCGGGCGCGGAGTCACGATCGCAGTGCCAAGGGTGGCGTTCCCACCCACAATTGAGATGACCGAGAGGTTCAGTCCTGCGAGCACCGGAGGCCCCACCGCAAAAGTCGCGATAGGACTCTGCTCCTGGTTCATTCTCAGTGTGCACGGACCATTACCCGCGAATATTTCCAGACACGACGCATTCCAGCCAACAAAAACCGATCCGGACCCGGGCTGCGGCTTCGCCACCAATGTCACCAGTGCGGGTGTGGGGAACGCCGCCTGACAGATTGCGCCACACGCGATGCCCGCCGGCATGGAGTTCACCGTGCCGGTACCCAGGCCAGCCTCGACCACCGAAAGCGTATACGTGGGCAGAGGGCTCCACTGGATTGCGGGCAAGGTTATGAAAGTGCCCGGCGCCAGCGCCAGGTCGGTACGCGGTGGCGCCGAGTTCAACGGGACGGAAGAAGTACCGCTGGACGCGGGTTTCAGCCCAGCCAGATTTGCGTTCTGCTTTGACAGGACGGCGCCACTGAAGGGGTCCATCAGATTCAGCGACAACGCGCCGTAGTTGGTCCCTGCGACGCCGATCGGCACGACGATGTCGAAACTCCCGCTCGCATCGGCAAGCGCGTTCATGCCTGCACCGCTCGCGCCGAAGCAGCACAGGCCGACCGAGTTCAGGGGAGTCGTCGTGCTCGCAGCGAGAGTAGTAACTATCGATCCAGACACATAGCCCCAGTTCTGCACCATCGCTCCGAAGGCGGGCAGAGAAACAATCTGCACCGCCGTATCGCCGGCACGCTTTATCTGCCCGTTAAATCCCAGTTCCGCGAAGGCCGCAATGGCAGTGGCGCCAACGCTCGGCACCGCTGTGGTGCTTGCCTCAAGCTCCAGACCGGCGAGCACGGGAACGTTTGTCACGGTGGAATAAAACGAACTGACCAGCTCTGCCTGCGGTCCCAGAATGTCCGCTTCAAATTGCGCTGCCGAATTGCAGCCAGACGATTCGAGGCATTGTGCCGTTGGTGCGATATCGCGACCGAGCGCATCCGATACTGCCTGAATGTGGCCAAATCCACTCGCCAGCCCCGCGAGGCCTGTGAATTTGTCTGCGTTCGCCGCGCCCATGTTAGCGGCCAGCCCGTCAAGTGCCGCTAGTTTCGCGTCGTCCCCGTTCGCCAATCCCTGAACATACTGGATCAGCGACAGAACCCCACTCTGCGTCTCCATGTCCGAAAGCAAGCCGGAAACTGCCGTTGCGGCGGAGAAACCGCTGAACTGCTGGGTAAGGTAAATGGCGATCACCTGGTCCATGAGTGTCAGTTGATTCTTGTCGAATTGCAGGGCAGTGCTGTCCGGAAGAGTCGGCCAGGCAATCACTGTGGAGTTATTGGTCAGCACCGAGTCGACTTCGCTGCGCGCCAAAATCGAGGCATCCAGGAGCGATTGCAGTGTTGCCTGAGACGCCGTCATGTTAAGACTGCTTCCTGCAAGAGCCTGCGCAGCCTGGAGCTGGTTCAGCCTTCTGGCTTCCAGCATCGCTTCGAGGTCGAGAAACGAATGGCTGATCTGCCCAGGGGAAGTTGAGTAGGTGCTCAGCGGCGGAAGCGTTTGAATGGTCATGGATGTGGCAGTGGTCGTCTGCGTGCCTTGTGTCAGAGCCACTGAGACGGTACCTGCGGAAATCTGTTCCGTGTCAGGCGCGATATACAGTGGCACGCCAACCACCACCGTCCCGTCCAGGCCAACCCGTACTGCCTGTTCATTCACCGAGTAGCCCGAGCTATTCGAAAAACTGACCTGTACCGCTGTGCCCGCGCTCAGGCCCTTTGTGCCGATGTTAAGAGGCGTCAGCGGAACCGGGGCCGAGTTCGAGATCGTTGTGATCGAAAAGGTCGTTGAAATTGAATTCCGCAGCGAAATCAGCACTCCCGCCTGGGTTTGCACACCACCCACGCTAGCCAGAAGTGGAAAGTCCCCTGCTCCCATGCCCGATGGAATCGTCACATTGATCTGGTAGAGGCCGGCGCCGGATAATCCGGCGAACGAAGGTGTAATGCTGACGCCGTTGATCGTAAGGCTCACAGGGCTGTTAGTCCCTGCCGCACCGGCGAACGCCTGACCTGGCACCACGGCCGGAGTGGTGGGCCCAAACCCGACACCGAAAAGTACGACGCTGTCGCCGGGCTTTGCGGCCACCGTGGAATACCCCAGGGAATTTCCGGTGGGGCCGATCAGATCGTAGAGCCCTCCGTCGTAGGCTCCTGAATTGTCGGAACGCAGGATGATTCCCGTCACGTGCGTGGAATCCAGCAGCAGGAACGACGGCCCGCTGGGGGCCAAGGTGACAGTTGAGGACGCCGTCCCCCCAGCCGTGGTCACCGTCACCGGAACCGTGCCGGTCATGGTGTCGTCCGGTGTCTGCAAATTAATCTGCCCAGGGCTGGCAAGCGAGAGGTATGCCGCCTTGCCATCGATCTTTACGCTCGTGCCGCCGAGCGAAGTGGGAAAGTTTCCCGACCAGGCGGTGGTGCCGTATGCCAGATTGCTTCCGTAAATCGATATCCATTCGCCGGGCTGAATCGTACTTGCCGTGCTGTAAAGCGGTACGATGCCTCCGGGGGAGATCACCGGCGGCACGGCCACGCCGGTCCCTGAGAGACTTATGGTTTGCGGACTGCCAGTGGCGTTGTCGGTAATGCTCAATGAGGCCGCGCGCGCACCGGGAGCGGCCGGATTGAGTGTCACGCTGATCGGACAACTCGTGCCGGCGGCCAGGCTCCCGCACGAGTTCGTCTGGGAGAAATCAGAGCTGTTGCCGCCAGTGATCGAAATCGCGTCCAGGATGAGAGTGGCGTTGCCCGTGTTCGATAGCGTCACTGTCTGCGCGTAACTCGCGAGGCCAGTGTATACACTTCCGAAGTTCAAGGTTGTTGGGGATAGCGAAGCGGTTGGCGCGGTTCCTGTGCCTGTCAGCGCGACAGTCTGAGGGCTTCCAGATGCGCTGTCCGCAACACTAAGCGTGCCGGTTCGGTTGCCCGTCGCGCGAGGCTGGAAATAGATTTCAACGTAACAAGACGCACCCACCGCGAGCGTGGGTGGGCAGCAACTTTCGTTGACCAGCGAACCGGCACAAAGCAACTGTCCAAAGCCGAAGTCGGAACCACTGGTGGGCGTGATTGTGAAACTGTTCACTGTCAGAGTGGTATTGCCACTGTTGGTCAGGGTTACTTTTTGGGCGGCGCTCTGAACTCCGACTGCCTCACTTCCAAACGAAAGGCTGGATGTGGAAAGCGTAGCGCCCGGCGCCGCGTGAACACGGCACGGAAGAAAAACGGCCAGCGATGCAAGCAGCAAAAGCCGGGCCGCCACCGTTGCTTTGAGGCCGGAGTCGCGTGAGAGCTTTCCCACTTTGCATACTTCCTGTGCGGAATTCCGGTCTGAATTCTATCACGAATCCGGGCAGAGAAAGATTCATTCCGCCGACATCGTCAGGGACATTTGACTCACTCGCCCACAGTCAATACGATCTCTCCAACCCCGCCCTGCACCTCCAGATGCAAGGCCGGCTTACCTTCCGCGTAGGCGTCGTTGTAGTACTTCCCATCGCGTTTCGTCAGTCCCTTGGTATCGATGCTGCCGATTCCACCGTGGGCATCAACCACCGTCCCCACATCCTTCGGTAATCGAATTCGAGCCTCGCCTACACCGCCATTCACCTGGACGCTGACGTCACGCGTATATTTGCCCGTGAGATTGAGCGTCATCTCTCCGGCACCCGCATTGACTTCCATGGATCGCAAGCGGATCTGCGACATGTCCAGGGTCGACTCTCCCGCGCCCAGCGACACATTTACATCGAGGGGCACTTCCGAGCCCATCCGCAAGTCCCACTCATTCACCTTGCCGCCGTTGGAATTGCTCTTGGGCGACTCGACTACCAGTCGTCCGTGTGCCCCCGTCACGTCATACCGAACCGATGGCCGCCCGAACTTCTCTGAGTACCGAAACGACGCCGCCATCAGGTTCGGAGCGCCGCCTTCCATGCGCAGCGTGCCCGCGCTCATGTGAACTTCCGTCTGCACAGATTCCGCCTGGCCCGCATCGATCTGATCGCTCGCGGTCAGCGTCGGCCCCGAATCGACGTTACATCCGATGGTAAAAAGCACGGACAGCACAGCGGCCAGCCCAAATGTGACTTTCATGTTTTCCCTTCCGCACCTCCATGCGATTATGACGCATTTCGCCCTGCGGAAGTTCGCCTATTTGGGCCCCGTAGTGCTTGCCGGCCTACAGAAATATGAACCTACCCGAACACTTGACGTGCCCGTCACAGTTTTGTACGATAACCGAATACCGCCAGCAAAGGTGGAGGAGGATGTTATGAGCGCCAAAAAATCCGGACAATTCCTGGGCGTACTAACGTTATTCGCACTCGGCGCATCCACGGCCGGTGCATCAATCCTGGAGTTCGAGAATCTCAGTACCTACGCCTCGCTCTACACTTATGGCTCCAACATGACTTCGGCGTGCACGGGCTCCGGCCAGGCGGGATGCGTCGGTGAGGGCAATGGTTTCACTCCCGATATTGCGGTTTCGTACGCCACCCTGGGATATGCCGCTGAGATGGCGCAATGGCCCACTGGATACGGCAACCTGCCTGGTGCCGCGTATTCGCTGATGAGCGGCAATACTCCGGACATCACTCTAACTCCGCAGAACGGCGCAACCGTGACGCTGAACAGCTTTGAGTTGGCTGGCTACTACGAAACCGACTACAGCAACCAGCCGGTCGAAGTTCTGGACGCCGACAACAACATACTGTGGAGTTACACGGGAAACATAAGCGGTTCCGGCCCCAGTTCTACCCAATTCACCGTTGGCATCACTTCCTCCGGCCCGCTTCAAATCGAATTTGGCAACAACTGGAACGTCGGAATCGAGGATATCAATTTCGACGAGAATGTCAGCGCGCCTGAGCCGGCCGCGTGGCTTCTTCTTGTCTCCGGGCTGGGTCTCGGTGTTCTGTTGAAGCGCCGTGCGCTGCCTGGTGTATAGTTCTCAACATGCCAGAATGAGGCTTGCTCCCGATCTTGCCCACCGAAGTTCCCTGCAACACCTGCACCGAGTGCTGCAAGACCAACCAGGGCCTATTCCTCCATCCCGAGCAAGGTGACGACGTCGAATCCTATGCGCACCGCGTCCTGACAGATCAAGCGACAGGCACTCCCGTTTTCCTTTTAGCCGCCAACCCCGACGGCCACTGCGTCTACCTCGGCCTTTCCGGCTGCACCATTTACGATCGCCGCCCGATCCTGTGCCGCACCTTCGATTGCCGCAAGCATTACCTCATCCTGCCTCGTCAGGATCGCGATAATCTCGTTCGCCTCGGCCTCTCATCCCGCGCCGTTTTCAACGCCGCCCGCGCCCGCCTCAAGACTCTCAGCCCCGAAGAGCGTCAGGACTGCAAAGAGAAACGCGAAGAGTTTTTCTCCTGAATTGCCGTGGAACTCTGAGATACAACGCTAGCCGCGGTTCTGCTGCGTTAACAGTTCGATGAGTCTTTCCTCAAAGGTGTCGAGATCCGCGCCAAGCTCGCCCGTAGCGCCCGTGTAGATGAGTTGCCCGTTGGCGATTACGCTGATCTCGCTGCAGAGAGTCCGGATCTCCTGCGCGTCATGGCTGCTTAGAAATGTCGTAACGTTCTCGTTGGCGGCAAGCCGGCGCAGCAGATTCCACATGTCTCGCTTGGCTGGCAGGTCGAGTCCCCGCGTCGGCTCGTCCAGAAACAGGACCTTCGGATGGCCCATCAGCGCGCGTGCAATCTCCACCCTGCGTTTCATGCCTGTGCTGTAAGTGCCTATCAGTTTGCCCCGGAACCTGAGGAAACCGACAACGGATATCGATTCCCTCCTATGTCCCAGGGCTTCGCAGGCAATATCGTAACGGGGACTCTCGCGATCCAGCCGTTTGCGATGTGTCCGCCGTCGGCCGTGACGGGACCTGAATCGTTCACGTACTCATTCGTTTCCAGTTGTGGTTCGCCATTCGCCTTCACCGTAAGCCCGCTCTCTCCGGCTATGCGAATGCTCAGGTTGTCCACGCGCTGGGCGGCATCCACCGGAAGCAAAAGGAGCAGGTCTCGCCGGTTCGGCTCGTCGGTTCCGAGCGCTGACGTTTCCCTGTTTAGCAAAGGACTGCAGCAACGCTTCGGCAGTTTCCCCCCCGTCGAGACAAGTGCCAGATTAACGCCGTTACGTCCGAAGCCCCCGCGTCCGGCCGGAGCTTTGTTTGCAGGGGGCGCGGGGCTGTCGTAGTTTGTATCCGCAAGCATCACGGGCAACAGAACCAGCGCCACCATCGCCAGCCGGATGGTCCACCGCTGGCGTCCGGTCGCCTCCCACGTTTCTACCCCTTGTGCCCGAAGGAATACCCAGAAGGCGAGCGCGAACGCACCGATCACGATTGCGACCAGACTGATCCACGTCAGCGTCGTTGTCGTCGGGATGCTGCCCGCCACCAGCGTAAAGCCGAGCGCGTTCTTCAGCAGGACTGCCGGGCTCGCCAATGCGACATGCCCCGTATGTGTTGCTCCGTTGCCGCGCGCCACCATCAGTTCCTGCAGCGGCACCAACCCAAGGTAAGCCAGCAGAACTCCCATGCCAGTTGCAGCAGGAGCAGCTACACTCCTGCCGATAAAAAGCACGCCGATCAGCGTACCTGCCGCCACGCTCGCGAGTAGGATCCCGGGTGTCCAGAGCAAGAAACGACCCAGCAAGAACGGCAGCCCCACGTGCGCCACATAAACGAACAGCATTGGGAGCAAAGCGACATAATAGGCGACAGCGAAAGTCAGCAGCACCAGGACTTTGGCGATCAGCCAGTCGCGCCGCCCTACCGGGGCAGTGAAGACGCTCTCGACGAAACGATTGGCGCGCGGACCTGCCAGAAAGCCAGCCGCCAGTGGGATGAACGCCATCGGCACCACCCCGTAGGCGATCATGCCGAAGCCATCGAGCCAAGTGTCCTGAGTTCCCACGGTGGCCAGACCACCAAGGGCGAGCAGAACCACGGCGACACCGAGCCATGCGAACCGGCCCCGCATTGTGGCTTTGAGTTCTTCAATGTAGAGTGTCGCGACCGGATTTCCCATTCTTGCTTTCTGCCTGTGCCGCCGATCCTGGAGGAAGCGGCGGCGATTGCAGTTCTATGGGAACAGATCCGTCTGAATAATCGCTGAAGGTGAACTCGAACTGAAGGCGCGATCATGCTCCAGGCCCCCATGGGCTCAGGCTGACTGCAGCTCAGGCTGACTGCATTGCAGGCGCTTGCATTTTGCGCTATGCTGACCAGAATATATGTAGCGGAATCGATCCGGGACGTCCGTCTCGGACCCTTCCGGCGCCATCGGAGGATCGAAGGCATGCGGTTCATTTCCGGTTTACTCGTGTTCTGTTGTGCCGCGACGCTCGCGGCGCAGGCGGTTAACTACAGCTACGACCAGGCAGGCCATCTCGCATCGGTTGTCTATCCCAACGGCACCACAGCCACATACGCATACGATGCCAGCGGCAACCTGCTGCGCAAAAACATAGCCGCCACAGGCACCGGCCCTGCTCCCGCACCCGGCAACAACGGCGTGGTTAACGCGGCCAGCGAGCAGGGAACTACAGTCGCTCCTGGCGAAATGGTAGTGATTTACGGCAGCGGTGTCGGGCCCTCTACTACCGCCTTTTTCTCGATCACACCAGCCAGTTTCTTCGATACAATTGCCGGAAACACAGTGGTCACTTTCGATGGAATTCCGGCCGCGCTCTACTATGCAAACGCCGGGCAGACCGTGGCGATAGTCCCCTACTCGGTTGCGGGGCAAAGCAGCACGCAGATGGTCGTGACTTATAACGGAGTTGCTTCCGCGCCGATGAAGCTCTCAGTCGCGCCATCGGCCCCCGGCTTGTTCTCATCCAATTCTTCCGGTACCGGCAACGGGTCAATCGTCAACGCTGATGGCACCGTCAATTCGCCGTCCAACCCGGCCGCGCGCGGTTCTTACATCTCGCTATACGGGACAGGAGAAGGCCAGACGAATCCTCCCGGCGTGAACGGCCGAATCGCGCTTTCGGTCTACCCAAAGCCGGTGCTGCCGGTAAAAGTCTCAGTAGGCGACGTGGATGCGACCTCGGCGATCCTCTACATGGGCGCGGCTCCGACGCTGGTCGCTGGGGTCTTTCAACTCACGTTTACCGTCCCCACAAACGTTGCATCTGGTGCGGTACCAGTCGTGGTCACCGTAGGCTCGGCGCAAAGCCAGGCCGGGTTGACGGTATCGCTCAAATAGGAGAAATGAACATGAGAAGAAGACTCTTTTTGTGCGCATCGTTCCTGGCTGGCTCTGCGCTACAGGCGCACAACGTAATTCCTGGCGCCGCCGCGACTCTGAATCTCTCGCCGGTGGGACCGACCAGCGGCACGATACTGATCCAGCATTTCGCCGGTGAAAGTTGTACCGTAGATGCCACCCTCGCCCCGCCGCCTTCATCGAACCCGTTGGTCTCCGTGACGTTTCCCATGGGGCAGAAGACGCTTCTGGACGTAACTGCCGTGGTTACCGTGCTGAGGGCGCCGGTAGGCAAATCCGAATCGGTTCTCCTGAGCGGCTCCTGGATTGCCGATCCATTTACTACGGGTAATTGCGATGGCTCTGGCGCCATCGCCATTGATGTCAACGTCACCCCTGCTTCCCCGCCGTATGACCCACCAGCGGCGACCAATTCCACTACTCCCGGCGTTGGTGAACCTATCGCCACGGCTACCGGCGAACTCTTCGGAGATGCGGCCCGGGCCGATCTCGATCTGGGTGGCCCGCTCGACGTGAGTTTTCGTCGTTACTACGGCTCATACCTGGATGTGGATGGCGTTTCGAGCGCACTGGGCCCAAACTGGATGCACAACTATGACATGCATGTAACCGTGGCGGGTAACACGGCCGGAGTCACGCTATTCCGAGGCAAGACGGTCTATTTTGGCTTAATTGGCACTTGGCAGCTCGCCAGCACCGAAAAGCAGCCTTACCAGCTAGTGAGTGTGAGCGGCGGTTATCAGTTCTACAGTCCGGTCTCGAACCTGATCTATTCGTTTAACACTGCGGGCGCGCTTACGTCAATCGCCGATCGCAACGGGAACACGATAACGGTCGCGCAGAGTCCCAATGGGCTGGGGCCTTCCCAGGTGAGCGACGGTCTGGGTCGCACCCTGACCTTTACCTATTCGACGTTAAGCCTGATCAAAGTTCAGGACCAGTCAGGCCGCTCAGTCAGCTTCGGGTACGACGGCGTTAGTCTTGCTTCGGTAACGGATGCGAACGGACACACGACCAGCTTCAGCTATATCCCTTTTCCGGGCGCAGGCATTTTGACCACCACCAAAGCCACCGAGACACGCCCTAACGGCAATCAGCCGTTCCAGCAGATCTATGACGGATCTGGCCGGGTCTCCAAACAGTTTGACGCCTACGGCAACACGCTGACATTGAACTATGCCAATACGAACGGGGGTGCGACACTCTCCGAATCGGGGGGCACCACCTACACCCAAGTCACCGACCCGAACATGAATCTGTCCTCTCAGAGCGACCCCACTGGTGGTGTCAGCAAGTACAGCTACGACGCAAACAATCGGCCCATCCTGACGATCAACCGAGTCGGCAATCAGAGTCAGGCAACCTGGGACTCCGCCAGCGGCATGCCCGCAAGCTACACCGATGAACTCGGCAACACCACAACATTCACTTACGCAGCGTCGACGGCCGGGTCGTTCACGTTTCACGATCTGGCGGGAGTGCATTTCGCGGACGGTTCAACCGTCTCTCTGACGCGCGATGCGAAGGGAAATATCGCCTCGATGACAGATCAGTCGGGCGCTGTCTGGCAATCCACGTACACGGCCGGCGGATTGCTGGCCACCATGACGAATCCTTCTGGCGGTGTCTACACGTTCAGCTATAACGGCGACGGCACGCAGTCCTCTATTCAGGTGCCGTCCACCGACACCACTACGTTCGCTTACGACAGCGTGAGCAGATTGAATCAGATTAATAACCCTGACAGCAGCACCAGGAGTCTCGCGTACGACGCCGTGAGCAACCTGTTGAAGGCAACCGACGAACTGAATAATTCAGTCTCGGTGGCATTCGACGCCAATAACAATATGAAGAGTGCTTCGGATGCGCTGGCCGCAATCACGAGCATGGCATACGATCTGGACGATCGGCTGATATCCACGACCGATCCGCTTGGAAAGGCGGTCACCGGTGCCTGGGATGCTCAGTCTCGTCTGACATCGCTGACCAATGCGGCAGGCAACGGTATCGCGTGGACTTACGACAGTCTGAACCGCGTGACTGCGACGGCGGATGCTTCCGGCAATGGCTACAAGTACGCGCTCGATGCCGAAGGTCATCCGGTATCGGTCAGCGACGCGCTGTCAAGGACAACGAGTTACACCCGCGACGCTCACGGAAATATCACCGCCATGTCTACGCCGAAGAAGGAAATCTTCAGCTACTCTTTCGATGCTTTGAACCGGCTTGCTTCGGCGACCGACCCGCTTGGCCGTACAGTGCAATACACGCGCGATCAGCGTGGTCTTCTGACCGCGGCGGTCATGCCGGGCGGTGTCGGGTCGTCCTTCACCCTCAACTCGCTCGGCCTGACGACCAGTGCAACAGATCCCGTGGGCAATATCTGGAATAGGGCGTACGACAGTATGGGGCGGCTGATCTCGGCAACGGATCCCCTGAGCCGACAGACTTCGTTCACCTACGATACCCGCCAGCGAATTTCTACGGTCACGCTGCCCAACGGAACTGCCCGCTATTCTTACGATGCTGTTGGGAATCCCTCGTCATTGAAGTATTCCGATGGCACAAATCTCAGTTATTCCTGGGATGCCGACCACCGGTTGACTGCGTCAGGCGGACTCGCGCTCAGTTATGACTCTGACGGGCGTATCACTACGTCCAACGGTTTGCAAATGACTCACGACGCCGCCGGGCGTATTGCCTCCGTCACATACGCATCGGGTAAGACAGTGAATTACACATACAACAATCGCGGATTTCTCAGCCAGGTTTCCGATTGGGTCGGAGGAAACACTACATTCACCTACGACGCTGCGGGCGAGTTGACTACAATGGCGCTTGCCAATGGTGTGACTCAGACCAACACGTGGGATACCGATGGCCGCCTGCTGACGCTAACCGTTGCCAAAGGCGGGACGACTCTCGCGGCCGTCACTCTGACGCGCGATTTGCTGGGCCGTGTGACCAGTGCGACGCGCTCCTCCGCCAACATACCCGCCGAGGCCAAAGGCATACTGCCTCTCGCATACGATGGAGCGGCGCAGGTCCTCGGTGAAACATTCGACACGCAGGGACGCGACACAGCTGATGCCGTCCGCAGCTATACCTGGGATCTCGCTTCCCGGCTGACTTCCTACACCGGATCGGATGGCGCGGCGTCGTTTACGTACGATGCCGAAGGGCAGCGTTTGTCGCGCACTTCATCAGGCACCACCCAAAACTACGTTTGGAACTATGCAATGCCGCTGCCGTGTCTCTCCACCGTTCAATCCGGCGGAGCCGATCAGACTTACTACGTGTGGCTTCCGGACGGGACGCTGCTCAACAGCATTTCGGCCGCCGATAGCTCGCGGCGCTTCTACCATTTCGACGAATCGGGCTCCGCTATGCTGCTCACCGACAGTACAGGCGCCGTCACAGATACCTATGCCATTTCGATCTACGGCGACACAATGACGCAGACGGGGTCGACGATAAATCCATTTACGTGGCAGGGAAAATTCGGCATCATGCGCGAGGGCTCCACCTCTATGTACTACATGCGCGCTCGCTATTACGACAGTGGCCCGGCCCGGTTCCTGACGCGTGACCCGCTATCCTCCGGTGATCCCCGTGAGATTAACCCATATCAGTTTGTCCATGCCAATCCGCTGGAGCACGCTGACGCGACGGGGATGGGCGGTGACAGCACAACGTTCATCGCTCCTCCGGGCATTCCTTTCAGCCCCAGCGGACCGCTGAACATTCCATGGTCGCCTGGAGGATCGGGGCTGACCTTACCGTTTCCTGCCTCATTTCCGGCCAGTAACCCGGGCTCGGCGATTAAGCTCACATTTGGAAATATCCCGTCGGCGGCCACTTTGTATGTTCCCTCCACGATCAACGTGCGCAGTGGTCTCTTTGGCAGCCTCAGTCCTGCTGCCCCTGCACCCTCGTCATCGTCAATCAGTCTCACCCAGATCAACACAATTCCGATGTTGACCTCGCTGCAAACTTCTTTGCTGTTTCCGTTCGTGACGAATCAACTGGGTTTTGATACCGGGCTGGCCATCTCCAATACCAGTACAGACCCGTTCGGCCCCACGGCGCAAGCTGGCACCTGCAATCTGAATTTTTATGCCTCCGGCGTTTCGGGGTGCGCGACGCCCAGCCTGACCAACGGCGCCAACCAGCCGTACCTTCCGGGCGAAACATATGCGTTCACTCTGACACAGGCGCTTGGCGTGAATACTGCCAACCCGGCCACGTTCCAGGGCTACATGATCGCTCAGTGCAATTTCAATTATGCCCACGGCTTCGGCTACATACTCGGTGGCCTCCAGCCTGGTCAATTCGTTAACCCCACCAACTCGGCAATGGGATACCTGGCTATTGTTCTCCAGAGACCCGCGCCGTCCGGCGGCGACTCGCTGGGGAACTGAGCGCGTCGGGCACGTCAGGTCAACAGCACACACCGGTGAAAAGCGAAACGACGCCCAGATCGCCGCTAGTAACCGGCTCCCGTTCCCGATCTCCGCGGATCGCCCGCTCCCTGCAGCCACCCGCCGTCGATCAGAATCATTTCCACTTCGGCCGTTACCGGTCCGCCCTCATACCGTGCGTCATGCCCTCGGGCCTTCAATGCCTCGATCGTATCGGGCGAAAGCCCCTTCTCCATCGTGATTCGGTCGGGCATCCACTGGTGATGAATCCTGGGCGCATCCACCGCGTCCTGCGCGTTCATTCCGAAATCCACTACATCCACAAACGCCTGTAGTATCGCCGACGGAATCCGCGAGCCTCCCGGTCCTCCCAATACGGCAAACAACTTGCCGTCCCGAAGTACGATGGTTGGAGCCATCGATGATACAGGTCGTTTGCCAGGCGCAATCGTATTTGCCTCGCCCTGAATCAGGCCGAACATGTTCGCCACACCTGGTTTCGATGTGAAATCGTCCATCTCGTTGTTCAGCAGGAAGCCGAGTCCTGGCACAGTGATGCCATTCCCGTATCCGCCATTCAGCGTAAACGTCACCGCGACGGCATTGCCCTGTTCATCCACTACGTCGAAATGCGTTGTCTCTGAACTCTCCGTGCCTGCCGGCTTGCCCGGGCCCAGTACGGTGCTCGGAGTCGCATGTGCCGGATCAATCGACGCCCTCCGGCTGGCGATATATGCCGGATCCAGCAGACCTGCAATCGGATTCTTCACGAAATCCGGGTCGCCGATGTATTGATTCCGGTCCGCGTAAAATCTTCGCATCACTTCCGCCTCGTAATGCAGTGCCGAAGCCGATCCGAAACCACCCTTCTCGTAGCCGCTGCCTTCCAGCATCGCCAGCATCTGCAAAATCCCCAGCCCGCCCGCGCTCGGCGGCGGAGCTGTAATAATCGTGTAATTTCGATACTTGCCCGTCAGCGGAGCCCGTTCGATTGCTTTGTAATTCTTCAGGTCGTCCAGCGTGATCAGCCCGCCGTTCGCTTCCATTGCCGCCGCCAGCGTGTGGGCCGTCTCGCCCAGATAAAACTCGTCCGCCCCACCCTGCGCGATGCGTGTCAGAGTCCGGGCCAGATCGGGAAACGTGATCGTATCCCCCTGCTCATAAAACTTGCCATCCCGCTGAAAGACCCGCTTTGATTCTGCGTTGCCCGCCAGACTGCGCGCGGTCCTCAGTGATTCCGCAAGCGCATACGGAGCCGGAAATCCCTGCTGCGCCATCGCGATTGCAGGTGCCAGATCCTCGGCCCATTTCAGCTTGCCGTATTTTTTCTGCGCCAATTCGAACCCGCGCACCGTTCCCGGCACGCCCGAGGATTTCCAGCCCGTGGCACTCTCTCGCGTTGCGTTTCCGTTGGCATCCAGATACATCGTCTTCGACGCCTTACCCGGCGCTTCCTCGCGGAAGTCGATGAACGTGCTGGTACCGTCGGCGAGGCGAATCGTCATGAACCCGCCGCCACCCATCGCGCCCGCAAAAGGATACGCCGCGTTGAGCGCGAATCCGACGGCAACCGCTGCATCTACCGCGTTGCCCCCCTTGCGCAGAATCTCCACGCCCACCTGTTCGGCGGGTTGCGACGCGACGACCATAGCGTGCCGTGCCCGCACCGGTTCGCGCCCATACAAAGGCGCGCCGCCGAAAACGACAACGGAACTGAAAAGGAAGAACGCGGAAAACGCGCCCGATATGGCGGGTAAAAACGCCATGCGGTAAAACCTGTTCTGCTGCATATGCCTCTCCTGGTCTTGATTTGGACTGACTTAGTCTTATCTCAACCCGGAAAACGAGGCCGGGGATGCACGAAACGTGATTCTAACATGCCACGTCAGAAGCCCGTTTCAAGAGCCGGTCAACACTGATTTCACGCCTGGCCTCGAGAAATCTGTTTTTACCGCCGATACGTACCTATTGGGTGTGTTCACTTGTTCCCGGGTCCAGGGTACGGGTCCAGCGCCCGGATAAGGGGAGGTCAGATTGGTGTCATCGCTGCGAGCAGATATAACGTCTCATCCGCCGACGGTAATTCGCGGCTCAGAGATCATTTCCGCCCTGTCGTTTGCGCTCGATCTGACCGAAGGCCAGGCACCCGGTCATTCGGTCCAGAGCTGCATGACTGGCATGCGTTTGGCCGCCCAGATTAATTTGCCTCCGGATGCACGGGCGGCTCTCTATTACGCATTGCTGCTCAAGGACGCTGGCTGCAGCAGTAATGCCTCAAAGCTTTTTCACATTATTCAGGCGGATGAGATCCGCGCCAAAGGCGATGTCAAAGATAAAGACTGGACCCGTGTCGCATGGGACAGCGTTCGCTATGCAGTGGATCATGTCGCTACCGGCAAACCCTTTCTCGAACGCATGCGTACGCTGATCCAGGTCGCCGCCAATCATCGCGCCGATTCCCACGTGCTGGTGAAGATTCGCTGCGAACGCGGATCGTCTATCGCGCGCCGTATGGGGTTCCCGGAGTCAGCGGCCATGGCAATTCACTGCCTCGACGAACACTGGGATGGTGGTGGCTATCCCGATGGGTTACGCGGTGAACAGATTCCGCTGTTGTCTCGCATCATGAACCTGGCCCAGACGCTGGCGGTTTTTTGGAATACCTATGGCCCTGCTACCGCGATCGAGGTCATCGAAAAGCGCGCGGGCAAGTGGTTCGATCCCGACCTTGTCAAAGCTGCGAAATCACTTGCCCATACCGGTGCCCTCTGGTCCGGCCTCAAAAGCGAAAATCTGCTGTCCGAGGTGGGCGCGCTGGAACCGCGCGACAGTCACCTGCTCGTCAATGAAGAGATGCTCGACAATGTCTGCCTTGCTTTTGCCGAAGTGATTGACGCAAAATCTCCATTTACGTACCGTCATTCGAACGGTGTTGCTCAGGCCGCCGTCGGCATCGCGGGACAGTTAGGAATGCCTGCCGAGGAAATAAATCTGATTCGCCGAGCCGCGCTTCTGCACGATATCGGCAAGCTCAGCGTGCCGAACACCATCCTTGAGAAGCCCGACAAGTTGACTGAATCAGAGTGGCAGGTCGTGAGGAAACACCCTTACTATACGCTCGAGATTCTGAGCCGGATACCCGGTTTCGCGGATCTAAGCGACATTGCCGCCGCCCATCACGAAAAGCTCGATGGCTCGGGCTATTTTCGCCACTGGGGTGCCGAGCAGCTTACAATGCCGGCGCGGATTCTCGCCGTCGCTGATGTTTACGATGCTCTTGCCGCGCGCCGGCCCTACCGGGACGCACTACCCCTCGAGGCTGTTTGGAATCTCATGCACAAGGACGCCCCACGCGCACTCGATGCCGAATGCTTGGAAGCACTCGAGGCGTCTCATTCCGTACCCGGAACCGCGTCACTGGCTGCTCTCGCCGGCTTGCATCGAATCAATGTCCCGGCAAATGACTCATCGCATCCGCCATCGAGCGCACCAGTTCAGATTGACTCATCGGATACCACATGTGCCCCTGACGCGGTCCGTACGTAAACGTAGCGTGCGCGTCGAGCTTCGTCAGCAGTGTCTCCATTCGATAGACCGCCAGGTTCGCAAACCAGTTGTCCATATCGCCCACGTAGAAGTGCAGCTTGCCCGTCAGCTTGGGCCCCAGATCCGTCCAGTGCCCTTCGATGTATCGGGCCAGGTCGTACCCATGCTCCTTCATATACTGCACGACCTCTTTATCGATCTTCCCTGTTGCGTGATCCCATAACGGCTTCGGGTATCCATCGTCGCCCACCGGACCGTAAACAGAATCCCACCCCGCAAGTTGTCCTCCTGATCGGCTCTTCGAACCCACCGCATCTTCCATCTGACTCTGCTCTCGAAGTGTCCGCGTCGTCTGCCCTTCTGGATTGCGCAGCATCGGGCGTTCATCGCTCGCCATGACGACGCCCGCGCCGGGTTTTACGCCGGGACGCACGAATGCGTTGTCATCGTTATAGATGTCCAGGATTAAGTATCGGCTAAAGTCGATCGAATCCGGGCAGAACACCCACGTGCCGCCGAAAACATCCGGATAGTAAACCTGCAGCGCCAGCGCTTCCCACCCGCCAGTTGACCCGCCCGTGACAGTCCGTGCCCGTGTTTCGGAAATCATGCGGTAGTGGCCTTCCAGATAAGGAATCAACTCCTTCGTGAGCGCATCGCCATACGGACCGTTGTTGGCCGAATTCGCCGCATACGAGTCGTCGTAGTAAACGGTGGGGTGTTGAAATGTGACGGCGATCGCCCGGGGAAAGCCGTCGGTATTCCAATCGGCGGCAAAGCCCTGCGCGACGTTGCCGTTATAACCGAAAGGTGCGCCAATACTGAAGTGGTTCTGCTGGTAGATGGTGGGATAACGTTGGTCCGGATGTTGGTCGTAATCCTTCGGCAGCAGCACCGTCGCACCAATGTAAATCGGTTGTCCCCAAAACCTTGTCAGCAGCGCACTCTGGATCTTCACGTGTTTCAACAGCGCTGTGTCCGCTGGTACCGCAACGGGCGCCAGAACCTGAGTAACCGTTATCCGCACGGTTGAAGGGCGAGTTGGATCCACGTGAACCGTCTTGGTCTCACTGAACAAATTGCCCGGTGATGACTCCGGGTTCTGTCCCTCCCACTGGTCCATATGAGCCCAGATCGTGTGCCCATCCGCCCGGTGGAATTCTGTGTATGGGCAAATGATCGCCTTAACGGCGTAGTCCCCGGCAGCAACGTCTTTCAGCGACAAGACTGGAAATCCGGCGGCAGCGTTGTCGACAACAGCCACACCATCGGGTCGCAGGTTGTTGATATCTTCCCCGAACAGCTGCCCGTTCTGCCCGAGAATCACAAAGACGCGACCCGTGATCGGGCTGGCGTGAACCGAAGTAGGGAAGACTACCTCTACGCGCAGCTGCGCAGAAGCGCCGGCGCTGAAACAAAACAGCAGCGGAACAAGATTCCGGACGAACTTTTTCATCGTGAGTCCGATTGTATCCGATGCAAAACGAGGCCGCTGGGCCAATGTGACACCGAACTCTCACGCGGTCGTCAGACATCGTTTGACTGCATCCACCAGCGTTTCGGCGGCAAACGGCTTTTGCAAAAACTCCGATTCAAGAATCAGCCTGTCTCTTTCCGGCTGTAGCTCACCTGCATAACCACTGGCAAAAAGCAGTTTGATCTTCGGTCTCTGTTTCCTGATCTGCCTGGCAAGTTCCGGACCGCGCACTTCCGTCAACACAACGTCAGTCAGCAGTAAATGTATGACACCATGGAATCCTTCACTCGCCCGCAGCGCTTCCGCCGGAGTGATCGCCCCTATCACCTGGTACCCGCACGCGCTCAGGACTTCTTTCTCAAAATTCAGAATGCTTTCCTGATCCTCCACAATCAGGATCGTCTCGCTTGCAGGCAACACGGGGCTCGATTCCCCTTCATCTTCACCAGAGGGGGATTCCGCCAATGCATCCGCAGCCTCAGGCAAATAGATATGGAAAGTGGTCCCATATCCGACGCGGCTGTCCACCTGAATCCGGCCGCCGCTCTGATGCACTACGCCGTGGACGATAGAAAGCCCAAGGCCCGCGCTTCCGCCCTCCCGTTTCGTAGTGAAAAACGGTTCGAAAATCTTTGCCGCGGTTGCCCTGTCCATACCTGGCCCCGTGTCTGTCACGGAGAGCAGGACGCATGGACCGGGGACGGCCCCCTGGTAATGGATCGCATCGTCCACAGTTACTATTGTTCGCTCTGTCGAAATCGTAAAGCGCCCGCCATAAGGCATGGCATCCCTGGAATTGGCGGCAAGATTCATGAGTACAAGATTGACCTGAACCCGATCCACCACTACCCAAGGCAGATCCGGAGCCAGGCGCGTCTCCAGTTGAATGTCCTGTCCCAAAAGGCGTCCCAGCATCTCGCCCGAGTCCGCGAGTATTCGGTTCAGGTCCTGGCGCTCTGGCTGGATTACCTGCCTCCGGCTGAAGGCCAGCAACTGGTGAGTCAAAGTGGAGGCGCTTCGGGCTGCGGTGTCGATCTGCTTCAGCTTCGTGTACTCCGTAGACTCGGCCGCGAAACGACCCAGCAACATCTTGCTGTAACCCATAATGACGGTCAGCAGATTGTTGAAGTCGTGCGCCACACCGCCCGCCAGTCGCCCCACGACTTCCATCTTGTGAGCCTGACGTAATTGCTCCTCCAGGTTGGCCCGCTCCTGTTCTGCCCGTCGCTGTTCGGTCCGGTCCCGCAGAATCCCCATCACGCTGTTCACGGTTCCGCCCGGTTCACGGGAAGGCACCAGACGGTATTCAAGGTGGCGTCCATCGGGGGCTTCCAGTTCCGCCATCGTCGGATGACCGCTGGCAAGCACTTCAAGAACCCGTTGTTTGTGGCATTCGCTTGCCACCAGCCAGTCCAGTGCCAGGCCATCGCCCTGCACAAGTCGGTAGGCCGCACTGCCGCTTTCTTTCTCCCCGCGCGATACAACGTAAATGGTGTCGGGCAGCAGTTGGATGAGCGTTCGTTGATCCTTCTCGCGTTCACCCAGTGCTCGCTCAGTCTCCCTGAGTTTATTTCGCTGTGCCCTGATTCGCGCCAGCAAGGCGACCATGGTGGCCAAACAGAGCAGGAGCGCAGCCACGCCGGCAATCAGAAACTCCACTCGCCGCTGTGCTTTCGAAAGGCTGTCGGTCGCGTCCACATTTTGACTCGGAAAGAAACTCCATGCTCCGAATATCCGTGCCAAAGACCCGTCGGATTCCATCGCCTTCATCTCATCCCGTATCTCGTCCGCAACGGGTGCCACATCGAAATTCGCCGCCATCCCCATGTACCCTCTGGGCACCGGAGCCGCGATCATTTTCAGCTTTCTGGCCGGACGCCCCGTAAGAACCAAATCGCTCGCCGCATATTGCTCCAAAAACAGCGCGTCCGATGATCCTGCAATCAGCGAGTCCAGTGCCTTTTGAGGGGATGGCTCCACACTAAACTGAGCCTTCGGCAGCAACTCACCCAGGCGTTTGCGAATGATTTCGAAACCATTGGAATTCACCCGCGCATTGGAAAGATCTGCCACCGTCTTAAACGGACTGTCGGCAAGCACCAGAAAGCAATACTCCGCCACCAGGAACGGTTCGGTGAAGTGCGCCTGACTGTGCCGTTCCGGCAGGTCGGTCATCAGCACCCAGAAGTCCACCTCTCCCTTCTTCATCGCATCGAGTCCGGGAGTTGCCGATTGCACCCACATCAATTGGATGCCTCTGCGGCGCGCCGCTTCGCGCACTATGTTCACGGCCAGCCCGTCCGGCCTGCCGCTCTCGTCCGCAAAGTGCAGCGGTCGTGCGTTAGAGCCGAAGCCAATCTTGTAGACCCGCTTGTTGTAGTCGGAGGCACTTGGTCCAACCCGGCAGGCCACTCCGGCGGAGAGCACGGCAAGCAAAGTAATCGCGATAAGAGTCGTGGTTTTTGCCTTGTTCGTAGCTTTGCTCTTGCTTATCATTTGTGTCTTGGAGAGCCGTTTCTCATGGCCGCTCTCGCCTCTCAGGCTGCTCATCGTCTGCTGCGATTTCCGGAAGAATTTCAAGTAACCGTAAAGAAGGAGTCGCAAAAGCGCTTTCTTTTGGATTCATATTAAGATAACAATCGCCTTTCATCGATTCTCAGACCAAACGACCACTGCTGTTTGTGCGGCCCAATGCTAGGCTAAGACCGTGCGGTTTTTTTACATCGTCCTGCCAGCCGTTCTCCCCGGCATTTTGATTACGTCTGCCTTCGCGCAGCCACCTGCATCAAAGTCGACTGCCGCTAAGTCGACCGCCGCCAAAGCTACGGCGGCCTCTGGAACTACAGCAGCGATCGCGCGCAAGTCCACCGCCGCAACGCTTGCTCCCCGGCCCGCGGGAGCCAGTGGCGCAAGACCGGTTGCCAGAGTCGTGCCTAAAACCGCAACAAAATCCGCGCCCCCAACTCCCCCAAAAGAAATGACCGACGAAGAAAAAACAATCTACGCCCTTGGCCTCAGCGTGTCACGCTCTCTCAAGCCGTTTGTTCTCTCGGCTGCGGAGCTTGACCTCGTCAAGCGCGCTCTCACCGATGCCGACGCAGGCAAACCAGCCGTTGAACTCGACACCTGGGGCCCCAAAATCCAGGGCCTCGCCGACACCCGCGCTGTACTTTTAGTGAAGCGTGAGAAAGAAAACTCGGCGGCGTATCTCGATGCTGCGGCGAAGGAACCGGGCGCTATCAGGACGCCCTCCGGTCTCGTATATAAGGAGTTAACCCCCGGCACCGGCGCCTCCCCCTCAGCTTCCGATACGGTGAAGGTCCACTATCGCGGCACATTGATCGACGGCACCGAATTCGATAGTTCTTACAAGCGCAACGAGCCGGCGCAATTCCCTCTCAACGGCGTCATTAAGGGCTGGACCGAAGGCGTGCAACTGATGAAGGTGGGCGGCAAGTCGCGACTCATCTGCCCTTCCGATCTGGCTTACGGTGATCAGGGTCGCCCTTCCATTCCTGGTGGTGCCGCCTTGGTTTTCGAAATCGAACTGCTTGAGATCTCAGGGAAATAACGCTACGGTCCGGGCTTCCTGCCGCCTTTTGACACCCAGCGCGGCGCTGAATTCGTCGTCTGGCGCAGCAGTAAATTCAGTTGGGCCGCATGGTGCTGCACGTGCCGCATATTGTAGAGGAGCAGTTCACCATTGCTCATCGCACGATACGGAAACGGACAAGATTCCGTGGCCCACGCTTCCGTCATCCCTTCCATCACTGCATCCAGTCTCTTGCGGCAGTGTTCCAGGTAGTCAAGCAGTTCATCTTTTCGGTAGACTCGCTCCGGTAAGACATCGTCTTCAAGTTCGGTGACACCGAACGGTGGTGGCGGACGGAAGTCCTCCTCGCCGACCGAACCTAGATAGAGGTCAAGGAAGAAGAGTACATGAAACGCCAGATACCAAAATGCTCCTCGCCCTTCGCTCGACCAGACTGAATCCGGGCATGCTTTGATAGCGTTCGCAAGCATGTCGATTGCTGCATGGAACTGCTGCCGGATCGCAGCTCTCCAAAAGTCCATCGCGTGTCTCCTTTACTGTCATTTTAAATGAAGATCAGAACGTGGCCGCGCCGGCGCTAGACTTTAAATCAATGCACGCCGTGACTCTCAGGATCCTTGTGCGCCAAACTCTTTCGGCCATCCTCATTGTTGGCACCTTCGCCGCCCCCACTACCATTGCCTTTGGGCAATCTGCCGCGGTTCCGTCAATGCCGACCTTTGACGTCGCCGCCGTTCGTCCAATGACCTACGCTGACAACGCGCCCACCCACATCTCCAACTCGCCGCGCAACTCCGAATTTAAAGCAGTCAACGTCACCGTGAGAGACCTCCTCGAAGTTGCCTTTCAAATTCCTGACACGCAGATGGCAGGCGGTCCGGCGTGGGCCGCTTCGGAAAAATTCGACCTCGAAGCGAAGTCTGACGCGGCGTTTAACCAGCAGTTGGCGGCCCTCTCCATCGACCAGGGGAAGGCAGTGAAGCGGCAAATGCTGCGGGCGCTCCTCGCCGACCGCTTCAAGCTCGCGGCACATGCCGAGACACGAGAGATGTCAATCTACGCAATCGTCATAGCGAAGGGTGGCCCCAGGCTCATCAAGACCCACGCAAACGGGGGATTAACGGGAGGGCGCGGTCGGATCAGCATCTCAGGAGCCGATGATGCCCTCGCCATCCTGGCCTTCGAACTGTCCTGGCGGTTGGGGCGCCCGGTCATCGATCAGACCGGACTGCGCGGACGATATGAAGTGAACCTGAATTGGACTGAGGACGATGCACCATCGCCCGTCTCCAACTCCGCGAACCCTCCGTCCCTCTTCACCGCCATTCAGGAGCAGCTTGGCCTGAAACTGGAAGCCACAAAAGGCCCCGTGCCAATTCTGGTGATCGACCATGCCGAAAGGCCATCGGAAAATTGACGCACCGGAGCATGCGATTCACTCTCTACCCGCTGCGGTTCGAATTCACAGCGCGCGAATCGCTCTACTTCCCGCGAGTCAAAGCCACCAACATCCTGCGCGGAGCCTTCGGAACCATCTTCCGCCAAATCGTCTGCACGCCCGAATGCGCCACCAGCATCGCTGCCGAACCCACCTGCGAACGCCGCCATTCCTGCCCTTACGCCACTGTCTTCGCGCCCATTGCTACTGCCGCCGGCCCCAGCGGTCTCGCCGATCCCCCTCGTCCCTTCGTCTTCCGCGCCCGCCATCTCGATGGCCGCACCATCCATCCGGGCCAGCGCTTTCATTTCGATCTCAACCTCTTCACGCCCGAGCCCGCCGTCCGCGCTGCCTTCGTCCGTACCTTCGCCGCGCTTGCCGATGAAGGTCTCGGTCCGCGGCGCGGTAAAGCCGACCTTCAGCGCGTCACCCGCATCGCAGTCGCCGGGCAGCCCGAACAAACTCTCTACGATGCCGCCACGCAGAATATAGGAGAGCTCAATACCGATATCGACCCCATCTCGTTCGATCTCGCTCCGTCCCCGGCCGCGCCCAAAAAGATCCGCGTGGAATTCCTCTCCCCCACCGAACTAAAGCACGACCACCATCTTGTCGATCGCCCCGAATTCCCCATCCTCTTCGCGCGTGTCCGCGACCGCATCAGCACTCTCCGAATGTTGTACGGCGATGGTCCCCTCGAAATCGACTTCCACGCCGCCGGTCTCCGCGCTGCGGCGATTAGGATGACAAGCTGCAATGTGCGAAGAATCGAAGCCACACGCCGCAGCAGTCGCACCCGTCAGACGCACTCTATCGGAGGTTTCGTTGGCACAGCCGAATACGAAGGCGATCTCGCCGAATTCCTGCCTTATCTCGAAGCCGCCCGCTGGACTGGCGTTGGCCGCCAGTCTGTCTGGGGCAAAGGCGAACTCTCGGTCCGCATTCTCCATGATGAGGCGGAAAGACTCGCTACTGCCGTCTGAGTGGAATGATCGCTCCGCGGACCTGCCGGGTTGGCTGGCCTGCGTACTCTGGGAAATGCGTCGTGCCAATATGCGCAACGTAGCCGTCTGGGCGAATCAGAATTCGCGTCCCGTCCGGCGTTATGATCTCCGTTGCGTGCGGACCGCGCAAATGCTGGAAGAGCCTGGTACCATCCTCAAACCTGAAATCGGGCATGCGATCACCGGGATGCAGCTCTCCGATCGTTGACCCTGTGGATAAGGGACTGGTTCGATAATGCAAGGCGAGTTGGTCTGTCGCATCGCCTCGTTTTATCGATCGCGCCCGGTATAGGTTCTTGCTCAGACCGAGCACCGCTGCGGCGATTGGAAGGCGTTCAGCTTCGTAGGTATCGAGCACCGAGTCGGGTCCGCCGCGCGTAACGTGTGCAAGTTTCCAGCCCAGGTTGTAAGCGTCCTGAATGCCGGTGTTGAGTCCCTGGCCTCCTGAAGGCGGATGCACGTGGGCCGCATCTCCCGCCAGGAATACGCGACCGACACGGAAACGGTCCACCATGCGCACCGCCGGTTGATAGATTGAACTCCACGCCATGCGCGGGACCCGATGGCCGGTGCCCCTCCGTACCGCGCCCTCAATGCCCATAGCCATGGTCTTCGCCTTCGTACTGAGCTGGAACAACTGCGTGTTTGGCAGCGGGCACAGCGAGATGAAACCGCCTTTGGCGAACGGCCAGAAATGCCAGTCGCAGCGATCAAGCCCTTCCACCTCGATATCGGCAACCAGCCACGGGTTTGGTTTTTCGTCGAGCGCCTCGCCTGCCATCCGCAGGTCGAGTGTTTTGCGCACCGTGCTGTGGCCGCCGTCGCATCCGACCAGATAGGCAGCTCGAACGGTTTCGCCGTTTGCGAGAGTGGCGTCGACGCCGTGTTCGCTCTGCGTGAACGTCGTGAGCGCCTTGCCAACCTCAACGTCGCCACCGAGCTCCTGCAGACGCTTGCGCATGATCGCTTCCGTGCGGAATTGAGGAACCATCCAGAGGTTTGGATAGGGCACGCGCTCGGTCGCCGGCTTAGACGAACCGATCGAACCTCCTCGTATCGAGAAAGGCCCAATGTGAGTCCGGAATTTTGGATAAAGCGCCCCAGCCGCGAGAATCTCGTCGATTATCCCCAGATCGTCGAACACTTCGAGCGTGCGTGGCTGGAGACCTTTGCCGCGCGACCCCTCGAGCGGTGATGCGGCGGCGTCGATCAAACGAAATGAGATGCCCCGGCGCGCAACATCGATCGCTAGAGTCAGGCCCGTCGGCCCCGCTCCCACGATCAATACACTGGTTTCGGACATATCGGTTCACTGCGGGTAATCACGGCGTTTTGTTCCGTGCATGCCCCGCTAATCCCCTCGCTAAGATCGCGCACCGCACCTGTCCATCAGCATTTTTCGAACGGCCGCGCTGATTCGTTCGAAAGCGGGCCGTCGATATGCCCACTTCTCATCCGGCGCCGGCGGCGGCACCACCATCGTGGCATTCGCCTCGTACAGCAGAATCTCTCCCGCCGCGCTCAACCCGAAATCGATGCCCGCATAGTCCAGCCCGAGCCGCGCTTGAATCTCACTCAGCGCCGCCATCGCCCGCGGTCCCAGCACTCCGGCCATGTTCTCCAAAAACTCCGCATCTTCCGCGCGGTGTTCCGGATCATCCGACATGTCCGCCGAAAAGTAGTGAATCTTCCAGTTGCTTGAGATAGCGGCGTGCAGCGGATACAACGCGCCGTCGATCATCATGGCCCGATACTTGCGCACCTTGCCGTCCGCCCCGCGGGAGTCCAGGTAGCGCATAACAGTCAGTTCCTCGCCCGGCAGTTCTGTCAGTGCACCGGGCAACTCCGCCAGCGTTTCGACCTTCAGGAAGTGTCGCCCCATGTGGAAGCCCGGCGTCCGGATCAGCAACGGGAACTCAAAACCGTGGCGAGCCAGCGTCGTAGCCGCATCAGCCGCCTCCAGCATCGCGCGCGGCAGAGTAACGGCCCGCGAAGTCACCACTCCGGAAATGCCGGAGAGCCGGCGCGCATTGTCGGTGCGCCCCGTCGCGCCTACAGCGGCAGGCGGGTTGATAATCGGCGCAGTCGTCAGCGCAAGCAAACGCTCTGCCGCCATAAGCGCCGGCGCCTCCATATCGGGATCACCAACCGCATTGAAGACCATCCGATGCGGCGGCAGTTGCGCAGCGTCGAAAAACTCCACAAAGACAATGGTGGTCTGGAAAACCTGATCGTCAAGAAAATGGAGTATCGGGACGTTCCCCCCGGCCGTGCCGGACAGCACCACTAGTGAAATCGGCAGCTTCTCACCGCGATAGGGCAGCACCACTGCCGGTCTGCTCCCAAACCCCAGCTTGCGATGGCGGGCCGCGCCCTCCGTGTCGCCAGCATCCAGCAGAATACAGGACAGCCCCTGGTGTGCTTCCGCAAGGTCCGGCTGTAATCGCAGAGCTGCCTCGTATTGTTCGCGTGCGCCAGCCGGATCGTTGCCCTCGCGTAACGTCTCCGCCAGATTCACATGCCCCGTGGGGTCGTCCGGATACTGCGCAACGGCTTGAGCGAAAGCAGTACGCGCCGCGGTCCGGTATCCCGTTTGACGCAGCAGTCTGCCCAGATTATTCAATGCCCCACGATGCGACGGCTCTCGTGACAGCACGTCGATATAAGCGTCCCTGGCCTCGGTCGTACGGCCCGTTTCCGCCAGCAAACAGGCACGTTCGAATCGCAGTGGAATCGCCGGCGGATTCGCCGCAATCTCCACCTCCAGTTCCAGCAGTCGAGAGTCCTTCAGGTTTCGCGGCTTCCACGCCTCTTGCTCTGCCGGCTGTGTCTGATGGCTCTCCATGGCATTGCGTTCGATGGCGCGGCCCGCCGCCACAACTTTCTCAATCAGCGTATCAATCTCCGTCCGGCTCGTTCTGTGATTGACGATGGCCGCGCGGATCGCCAGTCGTCCGTCAATAACAGTGGTCGATGGTGCCACCTCACCGGCTTCCTGCAGACTCACCACGATGCGCGCGTTGACGCGGTGTGCGTCGTCTCTGACCACGCCATTCGTCGGACGATAGCGGAAACAAACAATGTTCAGCGGGACTGGAGCCAGCAATTCCAGTTCTGGTGTCTCCCAAATGCGGCCTTCCAGATAGCGCGCCAGCTCACACGTCCGTGCCATCACCGCTCCCAGCGCGTCCGTGCCATAAACTTTCAACGTGAACCACGTCTTCAGCGCGCGGAAGCCACGCGACAAATCGGGTCCGAAATCGCACGGCCACTCCGTTCCGCCCGCCAATCCGGTTTGCTCGCGCCGCAGATACGCTGCCGACATGGCGAAAGCTCTGCGGTGCAGCACGCCGTCGCGCACCAGAATGAATCCCGCGTCATAGGGCACTTGGCCCCATTTGTGGAAGTCGAATGCCAGTGAATCCGCCCGCTCGATTCCGCGCACCAGCGGCGCAAGTTCCGGCGCCAGCACTGCCAGCGACCCGCAGGCTCCGTCCACGTGAAACCAGAGCCCCTCCAGACGCGAGATATCCGCCAGCGCTGTCAGATTGTCGATGGCGCCGGTATCCACGCTTCCCGCGGTACCCACCAGCAGAAACGGCGTGAACCCTGAGCGCCGGTCCGCCTCGATCGCCTTTTCGAGTTCGGCCAAATCCATCCCTTCGCCCGGGCGGGCCGAAATCAGACGGAGTGCATCACTGCCGATCCCGCAAAAATCCATCGCCCTGGCAACGCATGCGTGTACGCCCGCGGAGGCGTAGGCGGTCATCTTCGCCCCGCTTGCGGCCACGCCTGTGCAGCGAACTTCAAAACCTATCGCCACATCTCGGGCGATCAGCACAGCGATGAAATTCGCCATCGAGGCTCCTGTGACAAACAAACCCGTCGCGCTCTCCGGAAAACCGAAAATCGTCTGCATCCAGCGGACGATCTGCCGTTCCACTTCAATCGGAATGTGATCCCGGCCGCCCAGATTTGCATTCAGGCTCGCCGCCAGCATTTCCGCCAGCACCCCCGTGGGAGTTCCGCCGCCATGCACCCAACCCATAAAGCCGGGGTGAGTATTGCCCGTGGCGTAAGGCAGAATGTCGTTCAGAAATCCCGCATGAACATCGGCCAGGTCGGAGGCAGCGTGTGGAACGGGCTCGCGGAACCGGCCCCGCACCTCACCAGGGATCGGTTGCCAGACCGGCCGCTCCCGGATGTTTTCGATGTAGTCGAGCGCATCATCCAGCATCCTGTGCGCCTGTTCCCGAAACACCGGCCAGTCAACGGGGTCGAGAGATGAGGAAGGGTCTGTCGCCATATCCTCTTCATCTTCACCCAGAGTGCTCTCTGCGTTCTCTGCGAGGTCTCTGCGAACTCTGCGTGAAACCCTGTGGCAGTTAGATGACCGCACGCCCATGCCGGAATAAGATGACAGAATATGGCCAATATGGGTAACAGCGTAGTCATAGTAACAGGCGCCAGCACCGGCTTCGGTCGTGTCACCAGCGAAACATTAGCCCGCCATGGCTATCGCGTATTCGCCACCATGCGCGAAGTCCACGGCCGCAACGCCCACTTCGCCAAAGAAATCGAGACTCTTGCCCAACGCGAATCTCTCGCCCTGCAAGCTCTGGAACTCGACGTCACCGACGAGCACTCAGTAAACCGCGCTATCGACGAAGTGATCGCAAAATACGGATGCATCGACGCCGTAGTGAACAACGCAGGCTACGCCATCGTAGACCTCGCCGAAGCCGTGACACCCGCGCAAGGTCAGCGCCTCTTCGATACCAATGTCTTCGGTGCCGTCCGCATGAACCGCG
>CAIKAS010000163.1 GCA_903825445.1 uncultured Acidobacteriia bacterium | reverse complement strand
ATCTGGAGTCCCTGGGCGTATGAAACCCGAAGGACTGATCGCCTCCATCCGCCAGCGGTTGATGAACCTCGCGCGCGCCAATGGCGAAGCCTTCGATTTCGTGCTCGCCCGCTATGGAGTCGAGCGCTTTCTCTACCGTCTGAGCGTCTCCGGGCAAGCGGACCGTTTCATTCTCAAAGGAGCCATGCTGTTCCATGTGTGGAACCGGAAAATGCACCGCCCGACACGGGACCTTGATTTGCTGGGCTTTGGGCCGGACGATCAGGAATCCGTACGGCAGTCGATTCTGGAGGTGCTTCGAACGGTCGTCCCTGAGGATGGACTTCGGTTCGATGAAGCGTCCATGGTCGTGGAACCGATCCGTGAGGATATGTCCTATGGCGGCACGCGGGCAAGGTTCCTTGCGAAACTGGGCAATGTGAGGATTCCGGTGCAGGTGGATGTCGGCTTCGGCGATGCGGTTGTGCCGGGTCCCGAAACCAGAGAGTTCCCCGCGCTGCTGACGGGATTTCCGACTGCGTCGCTGCGGGTCTATCCGGCCATCACCGTGATCGCCGAGAAATTCGAGGCGCTGGTGCGGTTGGATGCGCAGAACTCGCGAATGAAGGATTTTTTCGATTTGGCGATTCTGCTGAATGCCGGCGACCTCGACACGGTCTGGCTATCCGACGCCATACAGGCCACCTTCCGGCGGCGTGGTTCCCAACTGCCGGATCAGGTGCCGACCGGCTTGTCCGAAAGCTTTGCCCGCGACAAGCAGGTTATGTGGAAAGCGTTTCTGAGAAAAAACGGATTGGACCAGGAAACGGCGGACCTGTCCGAAGTGATCGCCGATATCCGAACAAAGCTGGAATCGGTCTGGATGAAATAGGAGATCATGTCGGGGCGGATGATTCAGCTTTGCCCCCGGTTAACAACTGATCGGTGAATTCAAACGGCCAAAGGGACAACAACATGATTCAGCCCTTGAGAGCGGATCCGCGTTTTAGTCCATGCCCGGTTGACGAAGGCGACGAACTGTTCCCCAATGGCATCTTCGTGTTCAATGTGAGCAGAATGCTGGAGTATCTGGAGAAGGAGCCCACGGATGTTGAACTTGTGGAAATCGCCGTGTGCGACCTTGATCAAGGGTTCTCGTCGCTGAATGAATCCCATGTGGACTCGGTTGATCTCAGTCGCCCCGTGGTGCTTGTGGAGATCGCACCCGGACATTACAACCTGATCGACGGGCACCACAGAGTGGAGAAGGCACTGCGCCAAGGCGTAAACACCCTCCGCGCATACAGGCTGACTGTCTTGCAGCACCTCCGCTTCTTGACCAGCAAGGACGCCTACCTCACGTATGTTGAATACTGGAATGGGAAAGTGAAGCGAGCGCTTCAGGTTGAGAGATCGGCCCGGCGGCGGGTTGGCTGATGCATGGCAACGATACCCACCAGTGAGTTTCCCGATAGGATCCGGGGTGGCAGAATCTCTCCCGCCACTGAAAACGGAAGACCACGGAGAGGGT
>CAIKAS010000162.1 GCA_903825445.1 uncultured Acidobacteriia bacterium | reverse complement strand
TGAGTTCCCGCAGCTTCATGAGCTGCTGAACTTCCTGCTCCGAGATCTGCCCGAGTACCTGGAGCGCCTCCACCGCGCCGTCTGAGGTTTGAGCCATTGTTCGGAGCGATGCCAGCACAGCCTGTTCGCTCTGTAATTGCTGGCCCTGCATCCCTGCCGCATTCAATGTGCCCAACGTCGTATCAAGCGAAGTCTGCGACCATGTCTGGTAGTTCTGGTAGTAGTTGTTCGGCGTGAATCCGGCGAACCCTTTGAACCGGTTTGTAAACTGCGCATCCAGATTGGCCATCGAATAGGCCAGCGAGAAACCACCCTGGACGATGCCTGCAAGGGAGTTGATGTCCGCCTGTATCGGTCCGAAAATCTGGTTCGGAAGACGCACAAGATTTCGGATCGAGTTCTGCAACTGCTGAATCTCGTTGGCAAGCTGGGTAGCAGCCGTTAGGTTCACGCTCAGCAGTTGGCCATAATTCAGTAGCTGCGTGAATTCAGTTGCCACTGGTATGGGGATAGCCGCATGAACCGAAGGTGGGGTGCTCCCAAACTCCGCCATCGCAAACAAACCCGCGATCACTATGATGCTTTTGCGCATTCTGAATCTCCTTCAAATTCCGCCGCGAGGCGGCGGAGGTAATCCGCCCAACTGCCGAGACCTCGGAAGCGAAGCCACTCCGACCTCCATCCGTCTCCAAATTGCTTCCTTATTTGCTCCATCAACAGCCGCTCCTCGCGGCCATTGACCCCCACGAACGACAACGCGACCTTTCCCACCCCGATGTCCACCAGGCGACGACCCAGCGGCGAAACCACGTAATAATGCTGCTTCGGGATACTGGTTTGCAGAATGTCGAGCTCCCGCTGGTTCAGGCCGACGAGCTCATAAAACGCTCTGGAGTTCGGGCTCTTCGATTCGGCATTCGGCAGCAGAATCTTTGTTGGACAGGCTTCAAGGATGGCGTCTGACATCCCGGAACTCAGAATGTCGCTCAATTGCTGGGTCGCCATGACTACGACGCCATTCTGCTTTCGCATCGTCTTCAGCCAGTCGCGCATGCGCTCGCGGAACAGATCGTGTTTCAGATAGCTCCACGCTTCGTCGAGCAGCACCAGCGTTGGCGAGCCGTCCAGCCGCTTTTCGATTTGCCGGAACAGGTATAGCAGGATCGGAAGGACCGCTTTTTCGTCAAGCTGAAGAAGATGCTCCGTCTCAAACGTCAGGAACCTTCCGGTGCCGAGTGCGTCGGCTTCCGCGTCCAGGAGTTGGCCCAAAGGCCCTCCCAACGTGTAGTGCTGGAGTGCGGCCTGAACAACTTCGTCCTGAACGTTGGTCCTCAACTCGGTTAGAGAGCGAGTCGGAGAAAAGCGCAGACTCTCAACGCCTTCGGCGATCCGGTTTCTTTGCGACGGACTGATCACCTGGCCGTTCAGCCTGCACAGAGCCTCGATCCAACCCACGGCCCAAATGCGATCCGAATCCGAATCGATGTGGCGCAGAGGGCAGAACGCCAGATCCGTTCCTGGACCGGCCAGATCGTAGAACTCACCGCCGACCGCTTGCGTGAGAACGTGGAGCGAATAGCCACGATCGAACGCAAAGACCTGGGCTCCGGGGTAGCGGAACCACTGCGCCGCAAGCAGGCCGAGAAGGGTCGATTTACCGGCACCCGAAGGCCCGCAGATCATCGTGTGGCCGAGATCGCCAACATGCAAATTGAATCGAAAGGGCGTCGAGCCGCTTGTAGCGGCGTACAACAGGGGTGGACTCTTCCTCGGCATCAGCGCCGAGGGATTATCGCGTTGCCCCGCCCAGACCGCCGTGATCGGAAGCAGGTCGGCAACGTTCAGTGTGTGAAGCAGATTCCGGCGAACGTTTCTGTAACCGTCACCCGGAAGGCTCCCGCGCCATGCCTCGACCGCGTTCACCGTTTCGATGCGGCAGGAGAAACCGATATGCTGCAACGTCTTCATGACCGTGCGAGTAGTCTGG
>CAIKAS010000161.1 GCA_903825445.1 uncultured Acidobacteriia bacterium | reverse complement strand
GGATGATTTCGCCAGGCGCGAACATGGCCGTGAACCAAAGCGAGAGCCGGATGCGCTGATCCAGCGTTCGTTCTTCGCGCAGCAGCATTCGCCCTATGGCCGCACTGCGAACGCCGAAGCTGGCAATGGCCGCGATGACGCCAACCTTGACCAGCAGCGTGATGAGTTGGTCCTTCACCCGGTGCTCATTATAATTGGAATTAGCTTAAGTCTAGCGGTTTCCGATCTCAATTCATGAACTCCCCAAATAGTTTCACCCTGGTGCAGGCCGCCGAAGCGAATTTTCCGACTGAATACGGTTTGTTCCGGATCTTCGGCTTTGAGGGCCATTTCGAGTCGCAGAACGGCGAGGGTGAGGTGTCGAAGGTCGTAGAGGAGGCAGCCGTTCTTGCCATGGGAGACGTTCGTAACGGACAGCCACCGCTCTTGCGCATTCACTCGCAATGCCTCACGGGCGACGCGTTTCACAGCCTGCGCTGCGATTGTCGCGCGCAACTCGAGATCGCGCTGCGGATGATTGGCGCGGAGGGGCTCGGCATCATCATCTATGAGCTTCAGGAAGGCCGAGGCATTGGCCTGATGAACAAACTCCGCGCCTATGAATTACAGGACCGCGGCGCCGATACGGTGGAAGCGAACGAGCAACTCGGATTTGAGAGCGATCTGCGCAGTTACCTTTTGCCAGGCGCTATTCTTCGCCATCTTGGAATTCCGGCTGTCCGGCTGCTTTCCAATAATCCGGGCAAGGTAAAGGCGGTGGAGGACGCCGGCGTAGTAGTGGCCGATCGCGTGCCCTGCGTTGCCGAACCAGTGGAATCAAGCGAGGCCTACCTGCGAACCAAGCGCGAGAAGATGGGCCATCTTTTTGAAGCTTCCTGATCTCTAACGGGCACGGACGTCAGCCGATAAGTTCCGCATATGGAAGACAGGCGTTCGGATGGTCGATTCCTCTGTGCCGACTTAGTGCGCCTGGACTGGCTCTCCGGCGAGACACTTCGGTCCGAACAGGCACTTCTGGAGGACATTTCCCCGCTGGGAGGTTGCGTCCAGCTGGAGGAGGAAGTGCCACTCGACACCATCATGATGCTCACCATGGATACGACCCCGTTCTACGGCCACGTTTGCTATTGCACGTTCCGTGACGGAGCCTATTTTGTGGGGCTGCGCTTTTCAAACGACACCGTCTGGTCGGCGGGCCTTGTTCGTCCGCAGCATCTGACGAGCCTGCGGCATCTGGCGCTGCGAGCGAGCGACCAGGGGATGGAGGATTAACCGGGCCGACTTACACCTTGGCGACGCGGTCTTCCTTACGGTCGCTATAGTATTTTCCGTAATACTTGCCGTAATAACCGTAACCGTAATAGTAGTAGCCGCTGCCCATGTCCTTCTTCACTTCGTTGAGGACGAGGCCGATAACATTAGCGCGCAACTGGCCAAGCGTATTCAGAACGGCCGCCACAGCGCTGCGCTCCGTCTGTCCGGCGCGCGTAACGATGATGACGCCATCAACCGAGGCTGCCATCTGCAGGGGCTCAGGGAAACCCAGCAAAGGCGGGGCGTCCAGGATAATTAGATCGAACTCTTCGCGGGCCTGATCGAGAAGTTTCGGGAGCGCCTGACCGACCAGATCGGCAGCTCGTCGCGTCGAGGGACCAGCAGGCATGATCTGTAGCTCCAGATCCGGCCGCGGCTTAATCAGGACGTCGTGCCAGTCTGTCTGGTTCTCGAGCACCTTCGAGAGCCCCACGAGGTTGGCCACGCCGAATAGTTTATGAAGGCTGGGACGCCGCATGTCGCCGTCGATCAGAAGCGTTCTGTGGCCTTGCTCCGCATGGGCGATCGCAAGATGACCTGCAACCGTGGATTTGCCTTCCGAGGGCGAGGCACTTGTCATCAGGATGCACTTCAGCCGCCTATCGAAATCCGTGAGCATGATCGCGTTGCGCAAAGTTCGAACGGCTTCTTCAAAACCTGTAAGCTGATTGCGGGTCTGAACGGCCTTATTCTCCCCGGTTCCATCCTGTTCTGCGAGCGAAGCGTTCTGGAGTAAGGCGAGGCTCGGAGTAGCGCGCCATTTCTTCATCATGGGCAAACCGCCGATGACACGGGCCTTCAGAGTTTGCGCCACCTGTTCCGGATTCCGGATAGTCGTGTCGACACGGTCGGTGGCGACGAGACCGACAAAAGCCAGCACGGCGGAAACGAAAAACGCGACCATCAGGTTGAGACTTCGCTTTGGGTAAACATAGCCTACCGGCGGACGCGCCAGGTTGGCAATTCGGACCATGTCGTTCTGAAAACTGGCATTGATCTTATTTTCATTAATCTTCTTCAGGAGTTCTTCGTAGAGTGCACGGTCTGTGACCGCTTCCTGCTTCGCTTGCTGATAGTCCAGCATCCGCATATTTAACTGGTCGTATTGCGATTTGGCATCGGCAAGTTGCTTTTGCACCAGTTCTTCCTGGTATTTTTGATTTGAGTAGTTCGCCTGCGCCTGGCTTCGGACGCTCGTGATGTCCTTTTCGATTTGCGCCTGCATCTGTGCAACAGCCTCTTCAGCCTGCTGGTACGGGAGCCCGGCTTTAGCGCCATAGCGCAACTTGACGTCCGCAAACTTCGCCTGTGCGTCTTTCAGCTTCGCGACATCGTCGGCAGTCCGGCCACCCATCGGCGACGCGAGTGCAGCGTCAAGACCGCCGTTTTGGAGAGAAATGAACGCAGATTCGGCCTTGACGCGTTCGGCCTGAACATTGGTGTACTGCGTGGTCAATTGCTGCAGTTGGGCCGAAGCAATGCTGGTCTTCTGATCAGGATTGATCACCGCTAACTCTTTTTCCAGCGCGGCAACCTTTTCATCGGAGGCCGTGGTTCTATCTTTCAGTGAGGTAAGTTCGGATTTCATGAATTCCGATTGTTGGTCGGACCCCTGAACACGCATCTCAAAGACGTAATCCTGGTACGAGGACGCAATCGCGTTGGCAATCTGGGACGAAAGCACCGGGTCCGGAGAACGATACGTGATGTCAACAATATACGTCGTTGGCGGACGATTCACGGTCAACCCTGCCATTTGGACTGGGGCCTGGTTAACCTTCGCAACCTGACGGCGATTCTCCTCGCTGGCATCGCTCACCTTAGCCTGAAGCCTGAACTTTTCCGCGACAGGCCGCAACACTGCGTCACTCTTGATGATTTGCATCTGGGACGTAATGTATGCATCAATGTCGCCCTTGTTGGCCGATCCGCTCTGGGAGTCCTGGCCCACGAGGTTCTTCGCTGCATTGCGGTCAAGATACAGAGACGCGGTCGCTTCGTACTGGGGCGTGATTCGCGCAGTAACCATTGCGGTTGCAATAACTGCAAACACAATGAACGCCAGCATCTTTATCCAATGAACCCGAACGAGCCATAAATAGTGGGAGAGCGGCAACTGCACGTCCGACCCGTCGTCGGGAGAAAGGTGCAACGGCGTAGTGATAAGGGGTTGACCAGATGGCGCCAGCACGCCAAGAGCGCCCGGAGGCTGGAGATTCAGCGCTGGCTGCTGGTTATATTCATTGCTATCGCTTGCCATAAATTAGTGTGGACTATCGTTTTGTCAGAACTTGCGACTTAGGGCCGCATTCCGGTTACGACCGCGGCGGACGCACCGGCACCCGCCAGGCTCTGCAAAGTTAGCAAGAGCGCCCGTCTGTTATTGCCGTTGTCATCGGGGACCAACAGAATATCGTCGGAGAATAGCTGGACGTCCGGAACCTTTCGGTGCATCAGATTTTTCAGCTGGACTGGTATTTCGCGCCGTGTACCCGTGGTGTCCAGTCTATATATGTAAGCCATTTTGTTGTAGTAAGGCGTCAGGCCCCCCGCGCTGGCGATGACCTTCAAAACGGTCGCGTCGGATAACGTCCTAAAGGGCACAGGAGACGGTCTGGTCACATTCCCCGTGACCCAGACTTTCTGTGCATCAGGGACGTTGACAACCTCTCCACCTGTCAGCATAATGTTCAGCGACGGGTCCGTGCCCATTTGCAGATCGTGAATATTGATCTTGCGCGGTGCATCCGTATCGTTGATCGTTAGAAGAAGATCGGCACCGGCATCCTGAGTAATCCAGCCCGCACGGCTTAAAGCATTCAACAAAGTGATGGGATTAGTGATGCTGATCTGGCCGGGGAACTTGACGTTGCCGACAATGTTAATGAGCCGGAACGCATAGTCGGTAATTGAGACGGTCACCAGGGGATGAACCAGAATCTGCTCGTCCACAAAACGGCGCGCTATCTGCTCTTCGATTTCGCGAGGCAGGAGGCCTTCCACGCGAAGCGGATTTGAAAGCTCTGGCAACAGGATAGTTCCGTCCGTCCCGACGCGAGT
>CAIKAS010000160.1 GCA_903825445.1 uncultured Acidobacteriia bacterium | reverse complement strand
TGGCAGCCGAGTCAAGTAATCAACCCCTGTGTAGGAATCCCGTTTACCGACATCACGGCCTGGCATTTTATCGCGGACAGAGTTGAAGCAGGTTGTCCGATTTTTGAAGTGGTTCTGCGGAAGCCACCGGGGGCGATTGCGTACGAGTTGCATTTTGCCGGAACAAACGGTCAACCTGGAATATACATAAAGATCTGTCTCAGGCGTGGCCGAATACTCGGTCGCAGCTTTCACTACAGTACACGGTAACTCACATATGCGAACGAATTCATTGTCTCCAGAGAGCAATATTGAAAACATCAACTGTCCAGACTGCGGTAGCTCACGGGTCTCCACTCGGCTCACGCCCCATGCCTTCACATATGGTGTCGCCGACGAGGCTGTTGAACTACAGTGCATTCTCCCCGTCCGTAGCTGTGCAGAGTGCGGCTGGGAGTTTGTAGACGAGGCGGGGGAAGCTATTCGGCACGAAGCCGTCTGCCGGCACCTCAACTTGCTCACACCAAGGGAAGTACTCGAGCTCCGCGAGAGTGTCGGAACACAGGCACAATTCAGGGAACTAACCGGAATAGGGGAGGCATCCCAATCGCGGTGGGAAACGGGTGCATCTCTGCAGACGAAGGCCTACGATAATTATCTTTTTCTTCTGCAGTTTCACGACAATGTCGGCCGTTTGACAATGCGTAGGCGCAGTTCGGACGCGGATAACGCCGAACGGGGCGCAGGCGCATTCAGGTGTATTGACATTAGGCGGTATCGTTTGGAACAACAGGACTTTCAACTGAGGCCGGCGGCCTAACTAGTATGTACGTAATAACGTTTTATTCATTTAAGGGCGGCGTCGGACGTACATTGGCACTTGTGAATGTCGCCGCCGAACTCGCGTTGCAGGGAAAATCAGTGCTGATGGTGGACTTCGACCTCGAAGCCCCGGGTCTCGATTCGTTTTCCAGTTTCAATGCAGACCCGCGTACTCCCGGCATTGTCGATTTCGTAGTCGACTACGTAAGGACGGGGGTAGCACCGTTGGCCAGTGACTATATTGCCAATTGCCACGTCCCCGGTGTGCAAGGAGGGAAACTAGCGTTAATGCGCTCAGGGTTGCCTGACCGAGGTTACAGTGCGCGTCTGAGTGGAATAGACTGGCAGAATCTCTACAAAAATCACGACGGCTATCTCCTTTTTGAGGATCTCAAGGCCCAGTGGGCGGCGCAGCTAAACCCAGACTATGTCTTGATCGATTCGCGGACCGGGCATACCGACGTCGGTGGGATCTGTACTAGGCAACTTGCTGATTCCGTCGTTGCCTGCTTTATACCAAACGAAGAGAACATACGTGGGCTCGAGACGGTCGTTAGCGACATAAGGAACGAATCTTCCAAGGCTAAGGGCCGGTCAATCCTTCTCCATTTCGTGGTTTCCAATGTGCCTTACCTTGACGACGAAAATGGAATATTGGCCAAACGCGTCAAACAAGCAAAAGAACGCCTGAATTTCGAAAAACAGGCGGCGACTATTCATCGTTATGAAAGCCTATCTTTGCTTGATAACGAAGTGTTCGTTCTACGTCGAGCGCGAACGCGATTAGCGCGGCAGTATCGCCGATTGGCCGAGGAGATCACTAGCCGAAACTTTGCCGATCGAGACGTCGCGCTACGGCTGCTTAACAACCCCTCAGGGCTTCCCCGTTTGTTGCGCTCAGAAGGAGACTCGCTGTCGAAGATTCTCGAAACGCTTCAATTACTGCACACTAATGACGGCGAAATTCTGCACTCGATCGCTCAGATTTCGAAGCGCCTTGGTCGGGAGGACGAAGCTCGCCTACTCCTGGATAGAGCCACGAGTCTCGGGTTCCGTAGTCCTGAAACAATGCTGGATTCGGCCAGAGACCTTCTTAAGGACGATAACAGAGATGGCGCCTTGATTAATATCGGCGAAGCGCTGAGTCATCCGTTAGCGGATGAGTTCACCGTAAGCCGGGCGGTCGAGCTCTGTCTGCAACTCGATCCGTCCTCATTGCAGACAATAAGCAATTCGCCTGCATTTGAAAAGCTAACTGTTCCCAAGAAGGTCTCCGTTTGCGACCAGATGCTGGCCGGAGCGAACTACCTGCCAGTGGTCGAGAACATCCTGAGATTGGTGGTCGAACGTTCCGACGACGCGCCAACGCGCGAGACGATTCGCGTTTCCATGATGCTCTGTTTGATTGGGCAGGGTAAGTTCGACAAGGCGCTGGGTGGCCAACGACCGAATCCTTCAACCGTAGATATCGTGGACGCGTTCAATTATGCTATGGCCGAATGGGGATTGACACACATTCCGCCCTTAGATTTGTTCAACCGGGTTCTTGAACTAGGGCCAGATTATGAGCGTAGCGAGACCGCGAAGAATATCTTGCAGTGCCTTTCGATTGCGGCGTGGGCCGTCGGCGACCGAGATATGGCCCTTGGGTTGTGGCACCGCGCGACCGTAGTCGCAGACTCCGATTCGACTGATAGCTTCAGCGCGTGGCGCTATTTACGGGTAAGCCCCGCGCTGTTCCGCGATGACTTAAAGGAGCTTGAGAGGATGTTGTACAACGAACCAGTTGTTCCGCGGGTATTCCGGGAACACTGGGGATGACACATATCGCCTTGGCAATGCCGAGTGATGCGCGGCATCAGCTTGGCCTCAAGATGACGAATATGAAAAGCAAACTATTTGACGAAAAGCGACCAAATACCTGAACAAATACCGCGCGATACTGAGCGCAAAACACGACCATATGCCTGTCAAAACGCAACGACCACGCGCGCCAGTAAACGATTCAATTATTGTTGCCGTTTCACGGTTGGTAGACGACGCACAAACCGCAACACGCGAGCTAAGCCACTCCGATATTTCGTTTCAGTTTGAACGCGCAGGGCTGACTGCGGGCGACCCTTACTCCAATGGACAAACCGTTGGGAAAGCCAAGCGGGTACGCGCGGCCCTGAGCTGGGCGCTCGAAAATGCCACCGATGGAGCGGAAGAGTTCATACCCGCACTAATTTCGATGCTTCGCGCGAAGGGCGGTTTTCGGAGTGCCTCGCCGAATTATGTGGGTGAACATGTTATCGCGGATGCGATTAATGCTTTCCGCTCGGAGGGCTTTGAACTCACATCGGAAGGCGAGCTTCGCCCGGCAGGCCTTGACACCCTTACAGGGCTTCAGCTGACGGATGCGTTGGAATCGTATGTTCGTAGGGCCCAGCGAGGAAATGAAGACGCAGCCCTGCTCGTTGGCACGGGTAAAGATCTATTAGAGGCAACCGCGGCGCACGTTATTTCCGAACGGTTCGGAGGCTACCCACAACACGCGAACTTCCCAACGCTATTAGGTCAGGCTTTCGTTGCTGTGGGTATGGATACAACCCAGACCTCACCAGCCGCCGGCGAACCTCCGGCGGCGCGATTGCAACGTTCGCTGTACGAGACAGGATGTGCGGTAAACGCGCTGCGTAATAGGCACGGAACCGGACACGGGCGCCCTTGGCTGCCGACCGTATCCGATGACTACGCACGGACAGCAATTCAACTGATGGGCATTGTCGCTGGCGCATTAATCAGGGCACATAGGGCACAACCTTGAAACTGGCAAAACGGACCTGACGGACCCAACCTTCCGCCAAAGTGCCCGTCTGAACTCAAACGCCCAAATCGCCGAAACGTGTACCAGCGGATCTCGCCGCGTATCAACGAAATTCATCCCAACCGTCTGCGCTCCAACCGAGCAGTTCTTTATCGCCAGAGAACTCGTCGCGGGTCGGGGGTACCGTCATATAAACGGAAGCATCGTCGCCGCAGAACGACGAGATCCGCCTGAGCAACTTGACCCGCTCACAATCGGGCAGACACGCCACCAGCGGCATTATGTCGTCAGCAGTGAGTGGACGCGGCATGATTTGAACTCTATCAGGTACCCACAACAGCGTTGTGCGCAATTTCCCCGCATTCCACTTTTCGATCACGCCTTCAAAGCAAGTGACAACGAAATGCGACCTCTATTTGCCGTAGTTTCATAAACTTGCGTTTTTTTGAGCAAAAACACCCCCACCTCCGACTGCTAGAACTCAAGCAGGAGAGGATTGATTCTCTCCCTAAAACTCGCAACCGAAAAAAGGAATCCAAAATGTCTCCAGCACCCCAACTCGAACCAACCGACCAAGCCACCGCCCCATCCCCCGCCCCCAACCCGAACGGAGGCCCGAGCACCGAAGCCGGCCGCGCCATCTCCTCAAAGAACGCCCTCGCCTTCGGCCTCTACGCCGCCCGCGACTTCGTCAGGCCCGGCGAAGAATCCGCCCACCAGCAACTCGGCATCTCCCTCCACACCGAACTCGCCCCCGTCGGCGCCCTCGAAAACAACGTCGTTGACGAAATCTTCCGCGCCATCTGGCGTCTCGATCGCTGCGCCGAAATCGAAGCCCGTTTCGCCGCCGAACACACCGACCCCCTCGCCCTCATCCCCGACCCCATGCAGCTCGACTCCCAGGCCAAACTCCAGCTCTCCGTCGACCGCGCCCGCTCCCAGTACCACCGCCTGCTCCACAAATGCACCGCCGAACTGCGCAAACTCCAGACCGAACGCCGTCTCCGCATCGAGTCTTTCGAAGACGGTACCGACTTCTCCCAACACGGCCTCTGCGACTGGGCCTTTGTCCGCAAAACGCTGGACTCGCAGTTCATCGCCGGCTACCATGGCCGCAAACTCCAGGAGCGTGCGCAACTCCACAGCATGGAAGTCGAAACCGCCCGGTTAAGTTCGTTTTGTAAAACGCTAAAATCGCCTGGAAACAGCCCCTGCTCCTGCGGCTCCGGCCAAAAACACAAGCGCTGCTGCGGCAAAAACGCCGCCCCCGTCCTGTCTTAACCTGTCTTATGCCTTTTCTTATCGGCGTGAATCGGCGTAAATCGGCCGCTAAGCCTTTGACGTGTTTGATTTGTTTTTTAATCGGCACCAATCAGCGCCTATCAGTAACGAAGGTTTTACCCTGTTTGCCTTGTTCTATTATCCGCGTGAATCTGTGTGAATCTGTGGCCAAAGGTTCTCTGCGTCTTTCTGCGAGAACTCCGCGATCTCTGCGTGAAACCTGCAACGGTAAATCTGAGTACGCCCTACCCAGGCCAGTACGGCTCGCCAGCCCTCACCAACTTCACAGGAACCTCAGTAATGAACCCGCGCAACCACTCCGCGCAGTCCTCCATCCCAGGCTCCTCCGAAATCGCATGCCCAAGAATAATCTGCCCCTTCGCCACCCCCAGCGCAGCCGCGTCCAAAACATATTCAGTGTTATCCACCGCGCCGTCAGTCTCCTGCGCCTCGCCGCTCATCACCACATCCACGTCCCCGGCCGCGCGAGGCATCCCGTAACCCACTCCCATCTGCGCCTTGCTCACCTTAGCCGCCGGATCCCCCACCACGCGCAGCGCCTTCGACCCCAGCCGTTTCGCAATATCCGCCGCCAGCGCGCCCAGCGTCGTCTCAGGCAACGTGAAGCGCCGCGAACCCGCCGGGCTTTCGTACTGCGTCCATCCCGTCACCCGCATCAGCGCCTGAAACGTGAAATCCGGCCGCATGGCGTGCAGATTGTCGTGAAAGCGATGGATCACGATATTGTTCTTCGCGCAAAACTCGCTCTTCGCCTTGTAAACCGGATCGTCCGCCAGGCCGTCCAGCAGATCGCGGTCGTTCCAGTACGTCGTCTCATGCGTCAGGATGAAATTCAGGCCATCCGCATGGGCGCGGCGAACCTGGTCGAACGTGGACATCACGGTGGTCGCGACTCCAGTCACCACCGTGTCGGGTCCACCGGCCTTGTAGGTGTCGCGCGTCGTGTTCACCTGCCACGGCACGCCCAGGTTTTTCTTGATGCGGTCGAGCACATCTCCTGCGGTGAGTGCCATTACGCGGGCCTCCAATACGGGTCGCCCGTTCCGATGAACGTGACGGGGGCCTCGTGGACGATGGTGTGCAGCCAGTCCGCGCAGAGTTTCATGCCAGGTTCTTCGGAGACCACGCGGCCCAGCAGAATCATTCCGCGCTTCAGGCCGGCCGTTACAGCGTCCTGCGCGTATTCGACCGATTCCCATTCACGAACTTCACCGGCGACGATTGCATCTACTCCTGGAAGAGTCTTCACCGAAGCTGCCAGCGCCGTCGTGCCAGTGAGCAGAGCGACTTTTTTAATTTCCGTTTTGGGATCTCCGACTACGCGCATGCCGCCCCGCACACCAAGTTTCAGCTTGAGGTTGGCAGCGAGCGCCGCGAGGGTGGTCGACGGAAGTTCGAAATGCGTGGCGTCTCCCGTTGCCCGGTATTTATCCCAGGCCATGGAATTGGAAATGCCTGCGGCTAGCGGATCTGGTGTCCGGAGACGCCAGTGATCGCTGAACCGCCAAACGACGAGCCCGTTCTTCTGGATGAAGTCTTTCTTCGCGGTGAGTACGGCGTCGGGCGGAGCGTTCGCAGCCTGTCCGCGACCTGGAGGAGGATTCGGATTGTCGGCTTTGGAGTAGAAAGTAGGCTCGGAGGTGATGACGAAATTCGCGCCCGCGGCGACAGCTTTCTTCAGGACATCCATAGTGGCCATGGTGGTGACGACGATGCCTTTGACTGCCGTCGAAGGGTCGCCAACCTTGAAGGTGTCGACCGTGTCGGCTTTCCAGTCCACACCGATATTGGCCCGAATACGATCCACAACGCCGGAAGCAGTGACAGTGGGGGTCTGGGCGATTGCACCGGGGACGACCAGCACTCCGCCTGCCCCCACGACGGCGAATTCACGTCTGGAAAGGAAACTCATGTGCTGTATATCCTATCAATGATGAAGCGAGTCGGAACAGTGGCAGCTTGTATGGCCGTGATCGGAATAAACCTCCTGGCGCAGGTGCCCGCCACCCCTGCCGCGATTACCCGAAGCCGCATGGACCCGGAGGCCGTCAAACGCGGAGCCGGATACTTCGCGATCAGCTGCGCGAACTGCCACGGTGCAGCCGCCAAGGGCACTGCCACCGGACCGGATTTAGTGCGCTCGACCCTGGTGGAAGACGACGAAGGCACCGGCACGCTAATCACCCCACTGTTGCGCGAGGGTCGGCCCGATAAAGGTATGCCCAAGCCAAACGTGACCGATGCGCAGGCATCCGATATTGCCGCGTGGCTGTTTGCCCAGGTCTACGGGGCAGGAACGCGCAGCACTTACACTTATTCGAATATCCTGGTCGGCGACGCGGCCAGGGGCAAGGCGTTCTTCACGGGCGCTGGCGGCTGCACGGCATGCCATTCCGTCACGGGCAATCTGGCGGGCATCGGAGCAAAGTACAACCCGCCCACGCTTCAAGCGAGAGTAGTGAGCGGAGGAGCCGGGGGCCGCGGCATGGGGTCGGGCGCCACCATAACGGTGCGTCTGGCATCCGGTGAAACCGTGGAGGGTGTGGCGCTGTCTGTCGATGATTTTGACATCGCCATGAGAGATACGAAAGGCGAATACCACTCGTGGACGCGCGTCGCCGGCTACCCGACAGTTGAGTTTCACAATCCCATGGCGAAGCACGGCGAAATCGCGCGGAGCCTCACAGACGAACAGATGCACGACTTGACCGCCTACCTGGTGACCTTGAAATGAGGCGCTGTTTACTCGCCTTCGCGTTTACTACTGCTCTGGCCGCGCAGACTCTCCAACCCCTGAGTGACAGCTGGCCGACTTACAACGGCGATCTAACCGGTCGACGGTACAGTTCGCTCCGGCTCATCAATGATGGCAACGTGCAGAATCTGTCCCTGCGATGGATGATGCGGATCACCGATGCCGGCCCAGCGGGAGGTGCGCCGAACGCAGGACGCGGCGGCCCGCCGATAGTAGGTGGCAGCATCGGCGCAGGCGTTCGCGTATCCGGCACGCCGCTCATGGCCAACGGCATGCTGTACTTCACGGCCAATGACAACGCCTGGGCCGTAGACGCGCGCAATGGACGCGAGATGTGGCACTGGTACCGCACTTCCGTGGGCAACGGCGGCCTTGGCACCAACAACAAGGGTGTCGGCATTTATGGCAACTGGCTCTACATGCTCACACGCGACGACTTTCTGGTCTCACTCGATGCCACAACGGGGAAGCAGCGCTGGATTAAGCCAGTGGCCGATCCCAAACAGTTTTATTTCTCCGCGATGCCGCCCGTGATCATCGGAAATCACGTTCTCATCGGGACTGGCGGCGATAACCTCGATATTCCTGGCTTCCTGCAATCCCGCGACCCCGAAACAGGCGATGTCCAGTGGACGCGCTACACAACTCCCAAGGCGGGAGAAGCTGGCAGTGAAACCTGGCCGGACGCCTACGCGGCAACCCATGGCGGAGGTGGACCGTGGCTGCCCGGCACGTACGATCCTGAGCTGAATCTCTACTTCGTGGGGACGGGCAATCCGAATCCTGTTTACGCGCCCCAAAGCCGCAAGGGCGCCAACCTCTACACGTGTACCATCCTTGCGATCAATCCAGATAACGGCAAAGTGGCCTGGTACTTCCAGTCTTCGCCGCATGACACGCATGACTGGGACGCTGTGCAGACTCCGGTGCTGGTGGATGGTGTTGTGGCGGGGCAAAAGCGGAAACTGCTGATACAAGCCAGCCGCAACGGCTACTTCTTCGTGCTCGACCGGCAAACGGGCAAGAACATATTGACCGCGCCGATGATCGATACCCTCAACTGGTCACTTGGAGTTTCTGCCACTGGGGAACCGAAACCAAATCCGGCAAAAGAGCCTTCGGTAGGCGGTACCCTGGTAGCCCCGTCATCCGGCGGAGTGGTCGGCTGGTTCCCGCCTGCCTTCAATCCCGATACCGGGCTCTTTTACGTGAACACGAGCCAGAGTTACAGCATCTTCTATCTCTCCGATACCGACGATCACCCGGAAGGCTACGGCGGAATCGAATCCGGAGGCGGCTCCGTTGGTCCGAACGCACTTCAGGCGATTGACTACAAGACAGGTAAGGCGAGGTGGAAGCATGAATGGCTGACCGGTGGAGGTGGTGCGCTGCTGACCACCGCCGGAAACGTAGTTTTCACGGTAAATGGAAGCAAGCTGATGGCACTGAACGCGAGTAGCGGCGACGTTTTGTGGGGCGCGGGACTCCTGGCTGGTCCTTCAGCCCCGATCACTTACATGCTCGACGGAAAGCAGTACGTGACCGTGATTGCGGGCGACGTGATCTACGCTTTCGTGATGAACAAGCCATGAGAACGATAGCCGTTGTGACTTCGTCGCGTGCCGACTATAACCACCTGTACTGGCCCCTGCGTTCCCTGGCAGCATACAGCGACATCGACCTTCGCATCATTGCGATGGGTCCCCACCTTTCGCCCGAGTTCGGAAATACGGCCGCTGAAATCGAGCGCGACGGTTTGCATATAGCGGCCCGCGTCGAATGCCTTCTAAGTTCCGATACCGATATCGGAATGGCTAAGACGATTGGCGTCGCGACTCTCGGTTTGGCCGATTGCTTAGGCCAGATGCGACCCGACATTATGCTGTTGATCGCGGATCGCTATGAGTTCCTGGCGCCGGCGACCGTAGGCCTGGCGCTGCGAATCCCCATGGCCCACATCGAAGGCGGCGAGATCAGTGAAGGCGCGATCGACGATGCGGTGCGCAACGCCTTAACCAAGATGTGCCATTTGCACTTCACCTCGACAGCCTCAGCACGCGCCCGAGTGATCGCAATGGGCGAAGAGCCGTGGAGAGTGCATCACACGGGCGCGCCGTCCTTAGATCATCTCCACAAGAGCCGGCTCTCGGAACCATCCGGCATTGACCTAACTCTCCCCACCGCGCTGCTGACATGCCATCCCACCACGATGCTGCCCGACACCACGAGCGAAGCGGACGCCATGTTCGAAGCCCTGGAAGACCTTCCGCTACAACTGCTCTTCTGTTACCCCAATGCCGACGCCGGCAGCCGCGATCTGATAACCCAAGCCGAAGCTTTCGTAAACACTCATCCGAATGCTCGCCTCTTCGTAAACCTCCCGACAGTGGAATACTGGAGCCTCCTGCGCAGGATGACCGTACTGATTGGCAACTCTTCCAGCGGAATCATGGAAGCAGCTTCGTTCGGCATCCCCGCAGTGAACATCGGCATCCGCCAGCGCGGCCGCGAGCAGGGCCGCAACATCCTGAACGCCGAACCCGACGCCACCGCAATCCGACTAGCCATCAACCGCGCCCTCGACCCCACATTCCGCGAATCACTGCGCGGCATGAAGAACCCCTACGGCGACGGAAACGCGGCAGAGAAGATCGTCGAGGTGCTCCGGTCCGTCGAACTGGGTCAAACGCTGTTAATCAAGAAGGCCGTTCCATGATGTACACCAGGTTGCCCTGGAATCCGAAACTGCATTCCGCGCCTGAATCGTAATCAACTACGATTCGGCGCGCAATCACCAGGCCCGCTGCGGACGCCATTCCCGCGAATTCCCGATGAGTGAAAACGTGCCCCCGGACGTTGTATTCACGTCCCGCAAGGTTCCACGACGCGGTCACGTCGCCGTGCGTATCCGATGGCGCGACGTGATCGTACAGCCATCGGCCCGCAGTCCGCACCGCCCCATAACGCGCAGCGTTATACCGATGCGCCACATCCACGAACACCCGGCCACCGGGGCGAAGCAGCCGATGAAACTGCCGCATCGCCTCCACCCGCGCCGCATGCGGGAAAACGTGGCCGATCACGTTCCAGAGGCAAACGATGACATCGAAAGACCCTTCCAGGCGGGAGAGTTCTTCAACGCGCAGGTCAACGTAGTCAGATGAAGAAACCAACGACCGCATAGCCGAACTTGGCTCGAGGAGAACAAGATGATCACACTTCAAAGCATCCGCAATCAGCCGACCGCGCCGGGAATCCCCGGCCCCCACGTCGAGAAGGCGATGAGTCTCAGCCGGAGCGTGCGCGATAACGAGCCGGTCGACCACATCCAGATAAGCCCTCCGTTCAGCCGTAAGCAAAGCAAACGACGGAGCGACGGCATCGTAGACCGCAACCGGATCATCCAAACTCTCAAGTCTCTGCGCCAATCCAGAATGTACACCGAACACTATGACGAACAGATCTGATATAACAACGGACATGACCACCCTGACCCGCCGCCAGGCTATATTGACTGCGGCGGGCGCCGTCACAGCCGCCACTGCCGAGGCCGCCTCGGGAATGACGATTGAGAGCCACGTTCATCTGTTCGACCCGACCCGCGTCCCTTACGCTCCCGACGCGCCCTACAAGCCGACCGCGTATTCGCTCGAAGATCACTTGAAACTGGTCGAGTCCGCCGGACTCGCGCATTCGATCATCGTCCACCCGGAACCCTATCAGGACGATCACCGCTATCTGGAATACTGCCTCGCGCATGAACCAAGACCGGGGTATTTCAAAGCAACTTGCCTGTTCGACCCCTTCCGCGCGGACACGCCACAGCGTCTGCGCGAACTGTCCGATCGCTGGCCACGCCGAATCATTGCCATGCGCATCCACGAAATGTCGATGACCCCGGAGACCACCGGGCCAATCCGCAATCGTGACATGAAAGACCCCAGGATGACGGCCTGCTGGCAAGCCATAGCGTCTTTAGGGATGGCGGTGGAGATGCATTTCATTCCCGGTCAGGCACCCGCCATCCACGCCCTGGCCGCGCGGTTCCCGGATACCACCGTGATCCTGGATCACATGGGCCGGCCCGGCCAAGGCACGGAAGCGGAATACGACGAAGTCCTGAAACTAGCCGCACTGCCGCACGTGATTCTCAAGTATTCCAACTGGCCCGAATACAAGGGTGACTTGGGCAAGTTAACCAAACGCATCTACGATACCTTCGGCCCCGAACGCATGATCTGGGGGATGGTGGGAACCAGTCAGGCGGATTATGTGAAGCAATCCGCACGCTTCGAAGAACTGCTGGCCTTCGCCTCCGAAAACGAACGCGCAGGCATCCGAGGCGGCAATGCACAACGCCTTTTCTTCACTTAACTTCCTACACAAATTGGAAGTTCTCACGAATTGTTTCGCACGCTACACTGGAGAGTCTTTCCTCAATGACTGCGCCTCAGACTCTCACTCCTGAACTACTGATTCACATCGCCCAAATCCTCCAGGTCCCCGTCAAGGGCCTGCTTGCCACGGTGGAACTGCTCGACGAAGGAGCTACCGTTCCCTTCATCGCCCGCTACCGAAAAGAGGTGACCGGAAACCTGGACGAAGTCCAGATCCGCAACATCGAAGAGAAGCTGCTCTACTTCCGCGAGCTCGTATCGCGCAAGGAGACCATACTCGCATCCATTGCCGAGCAAGGCAAACTCACGGACGACCTGAAGGCGCGCATCGAAGCGACCTTCGACAAGAGCGAACTGGAAGACCTCTACCTTCCATACAAGCCGAAGCGCCGCACCAAGGCCATGATCGCGCGCGAAAAGGGATTGGAGCCGCTCGCGAACTATCTCTGGGAGCAGGAGCCGCGCGAACTCCCGCTCGACGCCTTCGCCGCCACATTTGTCGATGCGGAAAAGGGCGTTAATACCGTTGAAGAAGCATTCGAAGGCGCACGCCACATAGTGGCCGAGACGATTAGCGACAACGCCGATATTCGCAAGCTCCTTCGTAAGGCGATGTTTGACGAGGGCGTGATTGTCAGCAGGAAGATGACAGATGCCGTGGACGAAGAGCAGAAATTCACGATGTACTACGACTATCGTGAACCGGTGAAGCAGATTCCGTCCCACCGCATGCTCGCCATTCGCCGCGGCGAGACGACGGGCGTCCTGTACTTCGTGATTGAACTCGAACCGCAGCGCCCACTCGACATCATCAAGGGCAAAGTTCACACGCGTCCCGGTGACTGGACCGCTCAGCTCAACACAGCGGCCGAAGATGCCTGGAAGCGACTGCTGAATACCTCCATCACGTCGGAAATTCGCATGGAACTCAAACAGCGCGCCGACACAGACGCCATCGCCGTGTTCCGCGATAACCTCCAGAATCTCCTGCTCGCGCCGCCCGTCGGGCAATTAGCGGTGCTTGGGCTCGATCCCGGCATTCGCACCGGCTGCAAGATCGCCGTAGTGGACGATACCGGAAAGTTTCTCGGCCACGATGTCATCTATCCGTTCCAGCCGAAGAATGACGTAGCCGGTGCGGAGCGAATTCTCAAGACGCTGATCACGAAGTACAACGTCCGCGCCATTGCGATTGGAAACGGCACCGCCTCCCGCGAGACGGACGCCTTCGTGCGGGAGTTCTTCCGAAAGGAAGGGCTGACGTCCCTCTTCAGCGTGACGGTCAACGAATCGGGTGCGTCGATTTACTCGGCGTCGGACATCGCGCGTCAGGAGTTTCCGGATCTGGACCTGACAGTTCGCGGCGCCATCTCAATTGCCCGGCGCTTGCAGGATCCTCTCGCCGAACTCGTGAAGCTCGATCCGAAATCTATCGGAGTCGGCCAGTATCAGCACGATGTGGATCAGAACCATCTCGGCAAATCGCTCCAGATGGTGATTGAAAGCTGCGTCAATCGAGTCGGCGTGGATCTCAATACCGCCTCCTGGGCACTGCTCCGATATGTAGCAGGCATCAATGAACGCACGGCGCTCAAGATTGTGGAATTCCGCAATGAGCACGGACGGTTCCGTTCACGCGTCCAGTTGAATGCCGTCCCTGGAATCGGTCCGAAGACCTTTGAACAGGCAGCTGGCTTTCTCCGCATTCGCAACGGCGACCAGCCGCTGGATATGAGCGCGGTGCACCCCGAGTCCTACCCCGTGGTGGAGCAGATTGCCGCGAGCCTCCACGTGCCGGTAACGCAATTGATGGAGCAGCCCGAGTTGCTCGAAAAGGTCGACAAGAGCAGCCTGAAGGCCGGCGTCTACACGCTAAACGACATCCTCCAGGAACTTCGGAAGCCCGGCAGGGACCCGCGCGAGAAGTTTGTAGCCCCCGCGTTCAAAGAGAACGTCAGGGAGATCGCGGATTTACAAACTGGGATGACTCTCGAAGGCGTAGTCACTAACGTCACGAAATTCGGCGCCTTCGTGGACGTGGGTGTTCATCAGGACGGATTGGTGCACATCAGTGAGCTCTCAAACCGATACATCAAAGAGCCGTCCGACGTGGTGAAGGTGGGCCAGATTGTGCAGGTCCACGTGCTGACCGCGGACGCCAAGACCAAACGGATCGCGTTGTCCATGAAGACCAAAGTGGAGGCCGGCGCACAGAAGAAAAGCGAGCGGCCGAAGCCGGTACAAGCCCCGCCCCCACCCAGCATGGATGAAAAACTGGCGGCTCTGGCCGATCGCTGGAAACGGCGCTAATCCCGACTGACTCGAATCCCTTTCGCGCGAAGGTGACCTGCGGCCTCTACGATATCGGGCCACCAGGCAATTAGTTTTCCGGTGAGAGCCACGATTCGCGCCGTTTCTCGAGCGTCCTGAAGTTCGAGAGGCTGCCAGCAATCTGGAGAATCGATCAGTTCCTGTAAGCGCGTGCGCAAAGTGTCAGTTTGCGTGCGCCAGAGCGGCGACATAGGCTGGAACGCTGCCCACCGCTCCTCGATCTTACGCAGCAGAGCGCTGCGGGCGCCGGCAACAATCTGCCGCGCATACTGAACAAACCTTTCGGGCGAGGAACTGACTTCCACCAGGTGCGCGCCTAAGGCACGAAAATCATCGGCAGTGCAGGCGGAGAGGAGCAGGATGATCAGCTCCGAGAGTCGTATGGTCTGTGGTTCATGCGGTAGACGATGGTAGGGGCGGTTCTCAGGAGCCTCATGAGAGACGCCAAACGGCAGATGTACTGTGCAGGCTTCAGGGAAGCAACGGAGCATCAGGTTCCCGAACAAGCCATCTTCGTTTCGACCGACAGGAAGAAACGGAGGCAGCAATTGCCGATTGTCGAGTCCAAGCGTCGTCGCCATACAAACAGTGCCGCGAGTGATAGTCGGCTCAGGAACGAGGCGAATAACCTCACGACTGTGCAGTGCAATCGAGAACACCGCATCCGACTCCCGCAGCCGCGCCGTTGTTTCGGGCGACGCCATCCAGAGCAGGTGCGCAGGCGAATAAAATCCGGAATCGCCGATGACACCGCAACTGGCAAGCCGGATAATTCCCTGCCCTGCACCCAGGAAAGATTCCACCTGTCCAAATAAATCGACCTGTTTCCATTCGGCGGCAAGTTTGGCCGCACTGCGCGTCTCGAAGAAGCGGATGTCAGTCGGATCCTCGTGGCCACCAAGCCGGACGTTGGTATTGTGCTCCGGTTGAACGACGGTTCGACCGCGAGTGTCATCATCGGCCATGAATATCTTCTCGCCGACCGTGTCCAGCAATGCGGCGTTCCGGCTCGCACCCGCGGTGAACCAATCACCATCTGGACCAAGCAGACAGAAGGCGGCGACATCTTCCAGAATGCCGACTCGCGCAAGTTCGGCGGCGTATCGCCTACGTTCACCGCGACCTGCATAGCGCGCCGATATATTCCGGGTGACCTTAGCGGTCCGGGCTACGTTCGCCTCATCGCGGGAATCGTCCATCACAATGACGCTGGCTGGTAATGATGGAAGGGAAAGATAGCTACTCAGGCATCCGGCTGCCAGCTCCGGTCGATCAGCCGTGAATACCGCAAATGAGATGGCCTGCGATTCCGGCATACCGGTATCGTCGCCTAGCCGAGCATACCCATCAGGCGCGCGCGGACTGCTTCGGCGATAGCAGCGTCGGGGCAGATCACCAGGACGGTGTCATCACCCGCCAAAGTTCCAACCACTTCCGGCCACTCCGCGCTGTCGAGTGATACCGCAACGGAACTGGCGTGGCCAGGAGCCGTACGCAGCACAATCTGGTTCTGTGCGATACGAACATCGCGCAGATACTCGCCGGCCACCGTGGCGAAATCCTCAGGCTGTTTCTGTAACTGGAGGGCGCGATAACCGTCGGGAGTTTTCACCAACCCCATTTCCCGGATATCGCGAGAAAGCGTCACTTGGGTCGCTTCGACGCCGCACTGTTTGAGCGCGAGGGCAAGATCTTCCTGAGTCGAGATACTGCGGTCCCGAATCAACTTCAGAATCTGACCTTGCCGGTAGCTTTTCATCATTTCATGTCTGCAAGACGCCGACGTGCCGCCACCAGCGCGGCCGCCACAACACCCGGACCGGTACCACCTGCAATCTCGCGCGTCTTCATGCCCTCGCGCGGATCCAGCAACCGCGCGATATCGGGCGTAAACTCCTGAGCGAAAGCCGCCAACGTTTCGGCGTTCCAATCTGCAGGTCGCTTTCGATGACGAACGCTTTCCAGCACCAGGCGACCGACGATCTGGTGCGCCTGATGGAAAGCCGTCCCGTTGCGTGCGAGCGCTTCGGCCAGGTCTGTCGCCACCACCCAACTCTCTTCTGCAGCGACGAACGGAACTGAAGGCTTCAGAACCACCGATTCCGCCACGATGCGCGCCATCTCCAAACAGCCATTCACCTGGTCGGCAGCCTCGAACAACGGCTCCTTGTCCTCCTGCATGTCACGGTTGTAGGTCATGGGGAGACCCTTCATCGTGAACAGCAGCGAGTTCAAAGCGCCAATGACGCGTCCGGATTTTCCGCGAATCAATTCGAGCGAATCCGGGTTCTTCTTCTGCGGCATCAGACTGGAACCGCTGGTGACACCATCGCCCAATTCCATCCAGGCGAACTCTTCGGAGGAATAGAGAATCCAGTCTTCCGCGAGCCTGCTAAGGTGGATCATCACCACCGACGCGGCATAGAGATAGTCCAGCGCAAAATCGCGATCGGCGGAAACGTCCATGCTGTTCGCCGTGATGGAGGCGAAATCCAGATCGCGCGCGATCGCTTCCCTGTCGTGCGGGAAGCCGGAACCGGCCAGCGCACCGGAACCGAGGGGCATCACGTTGACCCGACGACGGGCATCGCCAAGTCGCTCGTAATCCCGCGCCAACATTTCAAAATACGCCAGCAAGTAATGTGGCCAGAGAACAGGCTGGGCGCGGCGCAAATGCGTGTAGCCGGGAATCACGGCATCGGGATATTTCGACGCCAGATCCAGCAACGCGGACATCAGCGCGACTACCAGTTCCCGGGTACGATCGCATTCGTCACGCAGCCATAAGCGCGTATCGAGCGAAACCTGCTCATTTCGGCTGCGCCCCGTGTGGATCTTGTCGGCGAGGGCGCCAACGCGTTGCTTCAGCTTTTGAATGACGAACGAATGCACGTCCTCGTCATCGGCGCCATCGAAGAACGCCGGATCGGCAGTGGCATCGGTCTGGATGGAGTCGAACGCGCTGCACAGCGTGGCACACTCGACGTCCGTGAGCACACCGGCCCGCGTCAGCGAGCGAGCGAACGCCTGAGAACCGCGTACATCCGCGGGCAGCAGACGACGGTCGAAATGCAGAGAATTTGAGAACCGCTCGAAGACTTCCGAAGGTCCAGTTTCGAAACGTCCTCCCCAAAGCTTCATGAGCGGCTTTCCCCGCCCGAAAGGAGCATCAGCAGCAGGGCTTTTTGGGCGTGGAGTCGGTTTTCGGCCTCATCGAAGACCACCGAGCGCGAGGATTCCATCACAGCGTCGGTCACCTCTTCGCCGCGATGTGCTGGCAGGCAGTGCATGAAAATGGCCTCCGGTGCGGCGTGGACAAAAAGTTCGTCATTCACCTGAAAACCTTTGAACGCCGCCAGTCGCTCGGCTGCTTCGTGCTCTTCTCCCATGCTGGTCCAGACATCGGTGTAGATCACATGCGCGCCCTGCACGGCGGCTGCGGGGTCGTTGGTGACTACAATTTCGGCAGTCGCCGGAGCCATGCCGACGATATCGGACGGCAATGCGTAACCATTCGGAGTCGCGATGGAAAACCGAATACCGAGCCGAGTGCTGTTGAGGAGCAACGACGAGGCGACGTTGTTGCCATCACCGACAAAGGCGAGTTTCAGGCCGCGCGGGTCGCCGAAATGCTCGCGAATCGTCTGCATATCCGCCAACGCCTGGCAAGGATGCCAGAGATCGCTGAGTGCGTTAACGACCGGCACGGACGCCCACAACGCAAGATCGTCAACCGTTTTCTGGGTGTACGTGCGCGCGACGATGCCCGAAACCCAACGGTCCAGGTTCCGTGCGACATCTTTCAACGGCTCTCTAATACCGATCCGACCTTCATTGAGAATGGCAAAACCGCCGAGTTGCTGGATGGCAAGCTCGAAGGTAACCCGGGTACGCAGGGAAGGCTTTTCGAACAACAGAGCGAGGGATTTGCCCGCAAGTGCGGCTTTGTAGTGATCGGGGTGGGACTTTACGTCCGCCGCAAGATCAAGTAACGCGTGAAGTTCTTCGGTAGTGGCGTCGAGATCTCGCGTAAAATCGGGATGAGCGAGTCGCTGTAGCCGCGGCAACGTGGCAGTCATGTATTTTTATTCAACTCAATGAATATTTAACCATTAACGGAGGCCTGCGTCAAGGCCATCACCTGCGTTCATGGATTCTATATGAAGATTCCAAACTTTGGTGCCATTTTGAGTGGTAATTGATTCAGTGCCTTGCTTTACCCTTTCAGTTCCAGGATAATAAAGTTGTACGTTTGCTCAGCGTACATTTGGAGCTAACCTTGGCAGCCGTAGCCTCCCGCTCGTCCCTGATGGGTGCATTGATTCGCACCGCCAACGCTTCCAATCTCCATTCTGTACTCGATTTTCTAAGTGGTTTGACCTCCGGCGAACTGGAGTGTCTTGCTGAATTCCAGGGAGCGTGTCTCCTCGAAATGACAGGCGGACCGGTCAATCCTTACCGAATGCTGCCCGAGTTTTTCGATCCAGCCATCTCTGAACGCTGGCGTAATTGCGAAGACCGGGCTCACAAGACATTTGTCGTCCTATCCTGGCTGGAAGTTCAGCAAGTCCCGCAGATTCGAACGTTTGTTGCTCACGTCGTCTGAATTCCCTTCCTTCCTTCCGTTCTCTCCCTTCGATCAACCCTAAGCTTTCCCCCGGTGAGAATAATCGCCGCAGAGGCCACTATGTTGCTTGCGACTACGTGAGCCACTCGTCCTGCCTTTCGTTTGCCTCGCCGTTGGTGTCGCGGTGGCGACGTGGCAACCGATCGCCACGACATCGGCTCTCCTGGGTACCGGACTGTGCGCGGCGCTGGGCATTGTGGCCCACTACCTGGTTCATCGAGCGGGAGTCGCCGCCCGCGTGGCGGGTGGCACGGCGATCCTGTTTGCGGGAGTGGCTCTCGTCACCGCAAGGCCCCCGCAGCCGACACCTTACCTGACGGTTCCTGACAACTCACCGGCCATCTTTCAGGGTTGCGTAGTCGACCCGGCGCTGGTCGGGGCAGACAGGGAACGGTTCGGGATCGAACTGGCACCGGGCGCGCGGGCGCAGGTGTCGTTATTCACGAAGCCCGGCGAGCAGTTCCCCGCCCTGCCTTACGGCACGATTGTGGAGCTACAGGGCAAGTCACGGAGCCCGCACAACTATCAGAACCCGGGATCTTTCGACTATGTCCACTATCTTGCAAGGCAGTCGATCTACTGGAGCATTTCGGCTTCGGCGACCTCCGTGCATGTACTGCCGGGGCGTTGCGGTAATCGGCTCGCCCGCCTTATCTTCGGCATTCGGAGCGCGGCCCTGAACCGTCTGGACCAGCTTTACCCAAATGATCTTTACGCCGACGGCATGATGCAGGCCGTGCTCATTGGCGCGACCGTGAAGATGGACAGGATGTGGACGCAAGACTACCGGTCCACAGGGACCTTTCATGCACTGGTAATTTCCGGTACGCACGTGGCGATACTGGCCGCGGTGCTGATGTTCTTTCTGAGTATCCTCGCCGTCCCTCGCGGGGTAGCCATCTGGTTAACCATTGCGGCGGCGTGGCTGTATGCGGGGATCACGGGTTGCCAGTCACCAGTATTGCGATCGGCCACGGGCATGACCCTTTATGGAATCGGACGCTGCTTCTATCGCGACGGGCGAATACTAAATATCCTGGCTGGCGTGGCTATTCTGTTTCTGGTGGCGGACCCGGAACAGCTGTTTGACGCCAGTTTTCAACTTACATTTCTTGCCGTGGCCCTGATCGGCGCATTTGTGGTTCCGGCGCTCGCCGCCACCTCGGGACCACTCGGCGCCGGTCTCCCGGACCTCGGCGATTCGCGCAGAGACCTCCGGTTGCCTGCAAAAACGGCCCAGTTTCGGGTTGAACTGCGGCTGTTAATCTACACCCTAACGCTGATGTGCGGAAAACGACTGGAGCAAGCGTTCCGGGTATTTGTGGTTGGTGTCGCGCGCGTTTGCCTCTACATGTGGGAGATTTTCATCGCATCATTCTTCATACAAGTGGGCCTGGCGCTACCGATGATCACCTACTTTCACAGGCTGCCAATCTCGGGGTTAACGGCGAACGCTATTGTAGTGCCGGCGCTGGGAGCAATGCTCCCGCTCGGATTCATGGCGATCATCACGCAATCGCACACACTGGCGGCGGTATGCGCGTGGCTGCTGGAGATCTCGCGCAAGACCGCTGCGTACCATGCCCGATGGGAGCCGGAGTGGCGGATACCTGCGCCTCCGTGGTGGCTTGGTGCGGCGTTCGTCTTTCTGCTGTTGGCTGCGGCGTGGCGGCGGCATACGAAATGGTCGCGGGCGCTGGCATGGATAGCGGCGGCGATCGCGCTCGCTGCAATATTTATTCATCCATTCCCGCCAGTTGTCGAGAAAGGTCATTTTGAGCTGAGCGCCATCGACGTGGGACAGGGCGACAGCCTGCTGACGGCTTTTCCCAAAGGTCAACTAATGCTGGTGGATTCCGGCGGGATCGCCTCTTTCGGCAGGACGACGCCGTCTGGAATCGATATCGGTGAAGACGTGGTTTCACCCTATCTGTGGACGCGGTCAATCAAACACCTGGATGTGGTCGTCATGACGCACGCGCATGAAGACCATATGGGGGGAATGGTGGCCGTGATGAAAAACTTCCACCCTCGCGAAGTGTGGATTGGCGCGACGGGTGAAAGTCCGGAATGGCAGCTGGTCAGAAAAACCGCCCAGAATCTCAGGATTCCCGTGAGAGCTATGGTGCAGGGTGCGCCATTCGCATACGGTGGGGCATCAATCCAGGTTCTGGCGCCATTGCCCGATTACGCCGCGACCGAGAAGCCTCAAAATAACGATTCGCTCGTAATGCGGGTAGAGTTCGGGTCAACGTCGTTTCTATTGACAGGCGACATGGAGAAGAAGATCGAAGAGCGCCTCTACGATCAGGGACTACTGAGTCCAGCAAACGTCCTGAAGGTCGGCCATCATGGCAGCCGGACTTCGAGCACGGCAGATCTGTTAAACGCGGTGCGACCTACGTTTGGATTGATCTCTGTGGGATTCGAGAATACGTATGGGCATCCGCATCCGCTCACACTGAAGGCGCTGCAGGAACGACGAGTGACCGTCTACAGGACCGACAAGCAGGGGTTAGTGACCATCATGAGCGACGGGCATCGACTGCAAATTGAGAGCGAGAATCCACTTCGGCCCGATGGCGGTACCTGACGCGATTGTGAAGTCAGTTAGCAGACGGCTTATCCACGTGATCGATGACAAGAACTTCGACCGGGCCTTTGTCGGGGGAGAGTTGGAGACCAAGCTGCTCCTGCACTGCCGCGACGATGGTATCTCGGGTGTAGTGCAGATTGATGTCAAACATTCCGTTCAAGCCCGTCTTGTCGATCACCGGACGATCCATGCCCGCGAGCATACGGCCGGCAAACTGGGCCAGGGTGATCCCACCTGCAGAAGCGCTAATGTTTGGTCCCGACTGAGTCATCGCCATGGCGCCGCAGACAGTGGGCTGCGGTTGGCCTAGTGGGGGGCGACTCGGCAAATGGTTCATATCGAGCGGCACGCAGCTGTTCTCTTTCGTTGGCTGAAGTTTACTGCCACTCTTGCCAACGGTGAGAGCATAGACCGGAACCTCGCGGGCTTCCTTGTGCACTTTCACATTGCAACGGTCTTCCAACAGCCGCTGAAGCATCGGGCCAGCCATGATATCGAGCGGCGGATTGCCCTCGGCCCTTGCTGCAAGATCATATAAGTCTGAATCCAGCCAGGCGGGCCCACCCAAAACATCCATCTGCCTGGGGTTAATCTGCGGGCCATCGGCGAACGTCGCATAGGCAGTTCGGATGAGAATCCGCAGAGGCATGCAGGTCAGGTTGAGGCGGCCGATGGAAGGTCCGCCACTGCCGCCGCGGTTTCCACCACAGCCGGTATTGAGTTTGAGCGACGCGACGTCGAATTCAGGGCGCGGCGGAGCCTGAGCGAAAGACTGAAACGTAAACAGTGCGACCGCAGAACCGAACACGAGATGAGTGCGGCGCATCATGATCCAGCTAACTCTTTAACCAGACTGGCAGCGAAGGCCTTCGCATCACCGAACAACATGAGAGTATTCGGCCGATAGTAGAGATCGTTATCGATCCCGGCAAAGCCTACCCCCATACTACGCTTAATGATCATCACAGTGCGAGCCTTGTAAGCGTCTATGATGGGCATGCCGTAGATCGGGCTCGCCGGATCGGTTTCGGCCGCCGGGTTCACAATATCATTCGCACCGACGATCAGGACGACATCCGTATTCGGCAACTCCGGGTTGATGTCTTCCATTTCGATGAGCTTGTCATAGGAAACATCCGCTTCGGCGAGGAGCACATTCATGTGACCCGGCATACGACCAGCCACGGGATGGATGGCGAACTTGACGTCAACGCCCTTCTTCGTGAGCGCGTCAGCGAGTTCACGAATCTTGTGTTGCGCCTGAGCGACAGCCATACCGTAACCAGGAACGATCACGACACTGCCCGCCGCTTCGAGAATCTGCGCAGCTTCTTCGGCGTTAGCGGAACGTACCGGGCGTGTTTCCACACCGGCGACGGCCGCCTGGACCTGACCAAAGCCACCGAACAGAACATTCGAGAACGAACGGTTCATCGCCTTGCACATGATGACCGAGAGAATAAAGCCGGATGAACCATCGAGAGCACCAGCAATGATCAGCAGCTTGTTATCGAGCGCGAAGCCCATGGCACAAGCGGAAAGGCCTGCATAGGAATTCAGCAGCGCAATGACAGTAGGCATGTCTGCTCCGCCAATTGGCAGGATCAGGAAAACGCCGAATGTGAGGGCGAGGAGCACGAAGACCGTATAAAGCTCCGTGCGCTCGGGATTGAAGACCAGGAACACGCCCAGTCCGATGGCCGCCGCCAGTACTGTCATATTCACAAAGAACTGACCCTTGTAGGTGACAGGCCTCCCAGGCAGAACCTCCTGCAACTTACCCCAGGCCATGATGCTGGCAGTTACCGTAACAAAACCGAGCAGGGTCTCGACGATCAGAGCACTCATCATGAAGCCATGCGGCTTCAGCTTGTAGTATTCGGCAGTTCCGATTAAAGCCGACGCGAGCGCACCGCACGCCTGCGAAATTGCGGTTCTCTGCGGTACGCCCGTCATCGGCATGAAGATGGCGATCGGCGCGCCGATAATGGCGCCGAGGACGATACCGACAGCGATCCATTCGTAATTGAAAATCTCAGCGCGAATCAGCGTGCCGACCACAGCGAGCAGCATGCCCAACTGTCCGGCGATCACGCCGCGGCGAGCAGTCGTTGGAGAACTCATCCACTTCAGCGCGAGGATGAAGCCGGCGGCCGCCAGGATGTAAAGAAACTGGTAGAAGCTCATTTACCGGCCGGCTCCTTTTTCTTAAACATCTTGAGCATGCGGTCGGTAATCATGTAGCCGCTGACCAGATTTGTTGTCGCGGAGACAATGGCAATAAACCCAAGAACGCGCGACAGCGTGGGCACGTCTTTTTCGCCGCTGATCATAATTGCACCGACGACGGAGATGGCAGAGATGGCATTGGTCAGCGACATCAGGGGTGTGTGCAAGAGCGGCGAAACCTTGCGGATTAATTCAAAGCCCAAAAAGGCCGACAACATGAAAACGTAGAGTCCAAATTCGTAGTTCATTAGTTCGTTCCCCCGGTGCCCAGTAACTCAAGTACGCGCGCCTGAACGACTTTACCTTCGTAAGTCACGAGCGTCTCGCGTATGATTTCGTCTTCGCGGTTGATATTAATTGCGCCGTCTTTCACCATGGGTTTCAGGAAGTTGATTAGATTAGTGGCATACATCTGGCTGGCGTCCTGCGGCGCCATCGAGGCCATATTGACCGGACCGAGGATGGTGACACCATTGTGGACGATTGTCTCGCCTGCACGCGTCAGTTCGCAGTTGCCACCGCGCTCCGCGGCGATATCCACGATTACCGAACCAGGCAGCATTCGTTCGGCCATTTCTGTGGTGACGAGCACCGGGGCCTTTCGTCCGGGGACGGCCGCAGTAGTAATGACGACGTTCTGTTCACTCAGCACCTTGCCGAGGAGTTCGCGCTGCTTCCGGTAGAAAGCTTCGTCCATGGCTTTGGCATAGCCGCCGGTACCTTCGGCGCTTTCACCCATATCAAGAACCACGAACTTGGCTCCGAGACTTTCGATCTGTTCCTTCACGGCCGCGCGGACGTCATATGCGGAGACCATCGCGCCGAGGCGCTTCGCTGTGGCAATCGCCTGTAAGCCGGCAACGCCGGCACCGAGAATCAGGACTCGCGCAGCCGCAATAGTGCCAGCGGCGGTCATCATCATCGGAAAGAGCTTGGGAAGATTCAGGGCGGCGAGAAGAACAGCTTCATAGCCTGCGATGCTCGCCATCGAGGAGAGCACGTCCATGCTCTGCGCACGTGTGATGCGCGGCACCAGTTCGAGCGCGAACAGGGTTGCGCCAGTGGCCGCTACCTTGACACACTCGGCGGTGGCAGTTAAAGGTTCGCCAAAACCGATGAGTAACTGGCCGGGCCGGAGCAAGGCGAGATCGTCCTGTCCGTGGACTGGATTGGCTCCGAGCGTCCGCGCCTGGGTGATGACCTGTGCTTTTTGGAATACCTCAGACCGGGAGGTGAGGGTTACGCCGCGCTTTACGTAATCTTCGTCTGTGAATCCGGCGGCGATGCCCGCCGAATGTTCTGCAACTACTTCGAATCCAGCTTTCTTTAAAGTCTCACAAGCGCGTGGTGTAAGAGCTACTCTGCGTTCGCCGGGAAATGTTTCTCTCGGCAGTCCGACCATAACGGCCATCCAGCGGGCCTCCTGTAAAGAACGATGATAACCGACGATGGTCCGGCCATTCTAAATTTGCCTAAGACACTTGGCCACGGATGCATACACACGCACACGGGCTAGTCGCCAGAATATATTTATATATGCCTTGACAGACATATACGTGAAAGAGTATAACAAGAGCGTGGAATCTGTATTCGAAGTGATCGCGGAACCGACTCGGCGGGCAATATTGAGTCTGCTGGCCTGTTCCCAACAGTCGGTTGGAGAACTGGAGCTTCAACTTCGCATGTCGCAGCCGACAGTATCCAAGCATCTTCGGGTACTGCGTGAGGCAGGCTTTGTGGAAGCGACGGTGGACGCACAGCGCCGGCTCTACCGATTGAGACCTGAGCCACTTCAACAGGTGGATGCCTGGCTGGCCCCGTTCCGCAGGCTCTGGTCGATTCATGTGGATGCTCTCGAGCGCCATCTGGACCGCATGGATACACCCCCTTCGACAATCAGCAAACAAGCGGACCCAAAGAAGAAAACGAAACGAGCAAAGGCTTAACACAAGGAGAAAGAATATGAAAATCAAACTGACTAGCGTATATGTAGACAATCAGGATAACGCCTTGAAGTTTTACACAGAAGTACTGGGCTTTGACAAGAAAGCCGATTTCAGTAACGGCCCATTTCGCTGGCTGACCGTCGGCTCGCCCGAAGACCCGGACGGCGCTCAGTTGCAATTGGCGCGGAACGACAACCCCGCCGCGCAGGCTTATCAGCAGGCGATGTTTCAACAGAACCAGCCCGCAGCTATGTTTTACACCGACGATATCAAAGGCGATTACGAGCGGATCAAAACGCATGGCGCAGAGTTCACCATGCCGCCCATGGACGTCACCGGCGCCACTATCACTATGCTCAACGATACCTGTGGCAATCTCATTCAGCTCACCCAATTGGCGCATTACAAGGGCTAACGAGCGGCGTATGACCAATCGCGATATTGAAACATCGCCGTACCAACCGGGTCCGGCGGGCGGGGCGTGGGTACGTCAGGACGGAGAAAGGTGGACGCTCGTTCTCGTGAGAGATCTGCGCCACTCGCCGGAGAAAGTCTGGCAGGCGCTCACCGACCCGGCACAACTGCGCGAGTGGGCGCCCTTCGATGCCGACGGGAGCCTGGGCGTAGTGGGTAATACGGTGAGGATGACCACCGTGGGAGCCCCCCAGCTTCACATTACGGAAGCAACGGTAAGACGAGCGGACCCCGCGCGCGCCCTGGAGTACAACTGGGGCGACCACGACATGCGTTGGGAGCTTGAAGCCTCCGGTGGCGGCACGCGCCTCACGCTCTGGACGAATATAGGGCGCCGCTTCATTTCCATGGGCGCCGCCGGATGGCACATTTGTTTTGACGTTATGGATCGCCTTCTCGGCGGAACACCGATCGGCCGTGCCGTTGGCCAGGACGCGATGAAGTTCGGCTGGAAGCGATTGAACGCCGAATACGCCGAGCAGTTCGATATGCAAATGTCGAACCGGGCGTCTCAGGGCGATCAAGGGTAATAAAACTTGGGGGGATTGAGAAGCAATGACTAAGTCAGGTAAACCTTCGCGTCAAAGTTCAGAACCTAACCAGGCAAGCCAGTCCGATCTGATCGCTCTTCCCGACTACGGTTCGATCATCATCCGCGGCGCACGGGAGAACAATCTCAAGAACGTCTCGCTCGATATTCCCAAGCGGCGCATTACGGTATTCACCGGTGTTTCGGGCTCCGGCAAGTCATCCCTGGTATTCAATACCATCGCGGCGGAAAGCCAAAGACTGATCAACGCGACCTATCCGGCGTTCGTCCAACAATTCATGCCGCATTACGGGCAGCCGGATGCGGATGTGCTGGAAAACATTTCGGCGGCCATCATCGTGGACCAGCAGAGGCTGGGCGGCAATGTACGCTCGACCGTGGCGACGGTGACAGACACGGCGCAAATGCTGCGTGTGCTGTTTTCGAGGCTGGGTGAACCGCGTCTGCCGGCATCCGGCTACTACTCCTATAACGATCCGCGAGGCATGTGCCCGGAGTGCGAGGGCGCCGGGCAGGCAGCAACGATGGACATGAGCGCGGTGGTAGATGAGAGCAAGTCTTTGAACCAGGGAGCGCTCTTGCCGAAGGGATTTGAGATCGATAGCTGGTGGTGGTCCACATATGTCCGCTCCGGCATGTTCGATCCCGACAAGCCGATCCGCAAATACTCGGCGGCCGAGCGTGCGAACCTGTTCGATCTCGACGACGGGAGAAAGATCAAGGTGGACAAGATCCATCTCACGTATCTGGGTCTGCGCCCCAAGCTCAAGCAATCACTGGGCAGCAAGGATCCAGAAGCGCTGCAACCTCATATCCGGGCGGAGTATGACCGCATCTTCACGCGCGGGATTTGTCCTGGTTGCAAGGGCGCGCGGCTTAAGGCGGAGGCGCTGGCGAGCCGGATTTCCGGTAAGAATATCGCCGAATTGTCGTCGATGCAGGTGAGCGACCTGGCCGCGCTGGTCCGTAACAACTTTATGAAGATCGGCAAGGCGCCGCAGGCAGGGCCGATGCTGGAGGCGCTGGCTGCGCGCCTCGACAATCTGATCACGATCGGGCTGGGCTATCTCAGTCTGGACCGGGAGAGTTCATCTCTTTCGGGCGGGGAGAGCCAGCGAGTCAAGATGGTACGACATCTTGGGTCATCGCTCACAGACATTACGTACGTGTTCGACGAACCCTCAGTGGGGCTGCATCCGCACGATGTGGGGCGAATGGCCGGGTTAATGCAGCAACTGCGTGACAAGGGCAACACGGTGCTGATTGTGGAGCATAAACCGGACATGATTGCGATTGCGGATCATGTGGTGGATATGGGTCCTTTGGCCGGCGGCAAGGGCGGCGAAGTGGTTTACGAAGGCGATTTCGCGGGGCTTTTGAAATCGGGGACGTTGACGGGAAACCACATGAATAAGCACCAACCCATTAAGGAAAAGGTGCGCAAACGCAGCGGCGAACTGGAGGTCACGCACGCCCGGGTTAACAATCTCAAGGACCTGTCGGTCACTGTCCCGAGGGGCGTGCTGACGGTGGTGTCGGGCGTCGCTGGTTCCGGCAAGTCGTCGCTCATCCTCGGCTGTCTGGCTCAACAGTATCCGGAAACCGTGGTCATCGATCAGAACCTGGCGCGCGGTTCGCGGCGGTCCAACACGGCGACCTATACCGGCATTCTGGACAGTGTACGAAAAGCTTTCGCCAAGGCGAACGCGGTGGATGCAGCGCTCTTCTCGGCCAATTCCAAGGGGGCGTGTCCGGACTGTAACGGGTTGGGCGTCGTCTATACCGACCTTGGGCATCTGGATCCCATGGCCACAACCTGCGAGACCTGCGAGGGTAAACGCTTCCTGCCCGAAGTGTTGAAGCACCTTCTGCGCGGCAAATCGATCAGCGATGTTTATGAGATGAGCATTGCGGATGCAGTGGTGTTTTTCACTGAGCCTGCCATAGCGAAGATCCTGCGTGGGCTGGACGACGTGGGTCTGGGGTATCTGACACTGGGCCAGCCGCTCTCAACACTTTCGGGCGGCGAACGGCAGCGTCTCAAACTGGCCTCCGAACTGGGCAAGGCAGGCAATATCTACGTACTCGACGAACCCACGTCGAGCCTGCATATGAACGATGTGGACACACTGATCGGGCTGTTCGACAGGATGGTAGATGCAGGTTCTTCGGTCATCGTCATTGAGCACAATCTCGACGTGATTGCGCGGGCAGACTGGGTGATCGATCTGGGACCGGGCGCCGGGCTTGCGGGCGGCACTGTTCAGTTCGAAGGTGTGCCGGCGGACCTGGCGAAAAAAGCGAAGACGCTGACGGGGCGGCATTTGGCGCAGCGCATAGGGCAATCGCCGACGAGATAGTCTTGTTTGTAGCTGCCCATGCAGAGTACAACGAAATACATCGTGATCGCGATGTCGGCGGCGTTCGCGTGTGGCGTGCAGAACCTCGCCGCAGGAAACCTTGTGAAGGTTTGGGAACTGGATCTGACGAAATGGAACCTGGGACGTACTGACAGATTCCCCGTGGAAACAGTCAGTCTTTCTCCGGACGGGACGCTGGTCGCATTCACGGATACCGACGGGGCGGACGGGAAGAAAACTGGCGGCCGTTTGCTGATAGCTCGCGTTGGAGTGGGAGCCGAGAGTGTCCGCGTCTTTCAGTCAAGCACTGGAGGCGGGCCGCCAAGGTGGTCTCCGAACGGTGATTACATTGTCACCGGGGGCAACCTGGTCAGGCTGCAGGACGGCGCGAGTTGCCATGCAGCCGGAATTTTTGGCTTCTTCGCAACAGATCACGCAATCGGACGAACGCCAGGAAGACAAGACACAAGTTCGACGCAGTTCACAACTTACGATGTTGGTTGTCATGCGATTGCGCACTGGGGAGTGCACGGAGCCTGGAACATCGGCGATATCCTCGCTGACCGCGGTCTGGTGCTGCTGAATCATGCGGGAATGTCAGTCCAGGTAGTGCGTGGTGAAGACGGCCGGGTGGTGCGGAACGCGGGACGCGCTGATTCGGCCGGTGACCTCACGTGGGCAGTTTTTGCCGATCAAGGCTCAGCTCTGTGCGGCACGGCGATCAGAAGTCCAGCACAAGCGGATGACGAGACGAATATCCGCTGTAGCAGTACTGATAACGGTGCATTGATCAGAAAAGTACAGGCGATTGGCGCGTCGATGCCCATAGTTGCGTCCCCCCGTGCCACACGGGTAGTCTACACAGAAGCATGGTCGTTGCCATTGCCCGGAGTGGTGGCAGGGTTGATACCAGGGTTGAACCTGCATCCGTATGAAGGTGCCGTAGTGTGGGACTTCGCAACGGGCGAGAAAGTGGCAGCATGGAGGCCTGCCGTTCAGGCATACCTGATCGAAGCGCCGCGTCACATGAGCATCCGGGAAGTGTCGAAGTTGGCCCTGTCCCAGGACGGGAAATCTGTGGCAGAAGCTGGAAACGGCAGGGTTATCGTTTACCGAATTGAATAAATAACACAATCTCCATCGGGAATAGGGTATCCTCGGTTAGTGGAGATTTTAGCTGGTTTTTTGATCGCGCTGGCCATAGGCGCCACAGGAGTAGGAGCAGGAAGCATCACTGCTCCAATCCTGATTCTATTCTTCGGGATGTCGGCCCCGAATGCGGTGACGACGTCTTTGGTATTCAGCACGATCGTCAAGCTTATTGCTACGCCGATTTACCTTTCACGGGGCCATGTCAACCTTCGGGTGCTCGCCTATATCGCGGGCGGTGGCCTGCCAGCGGTAATTCTGGGCAGTCTCCTCCTCAACCACCTCGACAAGGAAGGAATGACACGGCCAATTCTGATTATTGTTGGAGTGACTGTGCTGATTTCGGCCCTGGGAACATTCTGGCGCAGCATGTCGCCGGCAGGAATTGCAACCAAGCCAGTACATCGAGGCTGGTTACCGGCTGTATTTGCGCCAATTGGATTCGAAGTGGGCTTCTCATCAGCCGGTGCGGGCGCGCTCGGAACGGTGGCGCTCATGCGGTTTACCGATCTGCATCCTTCAGAAATTGTGGGAACTGATCTGGCGTTTGGGCTGCTGCTTTCGATATTTGCGGGCGGTATTCACGCGAGCACTACTGGCGTGCCGTGGCCGGTTTTGGAGAAATTGCTGATTGGCGGGATTCCCGCGGTATTGATTGGTACGCAGCTTACTAAGGTACTGGAACCGCGCAAGATGCGCCTGTTGCTTTGTGTCTGGCTCATCTATATCGGGGGACAACTTTCCTGGCGTGCCATCCAAACACCCGCGGCGAAGGCCCCAGCCACGGCACACGCTGCCACGGGACGGTGAGTTGATAACGGAGCACAATCACAAACTGCCCCGCAGTGCCAGGATTCTGGTATTCTGAAGGCGCTTCAGACGCTATGCGCCTCCGTTACGGACTTCTGCTTGTTTCGCTCGGACTGGCCGCCGGATTCGCGCTGCTGGCACAGCGTCCGTTCAAAGATTACCCTGCCATTGAGTACGGCAATTTCCCCATTCCACCGGACTGGAACACGAAGACCGATTGGGTGCGCGCACGCCTCAGATATCCCGATATTTACGGTTATCCGTACAAACCACTTTTCTATCGAAACGGCGAAGAGTTTCCTGGCTACTGGACGATGGACTATCCGCGTTCGGACAGGCACTTACTTGCTGGCGTGCAACGCCTGACGCGCATCAACACCCGTCTCACTGAGCAGGTGGTGGATCTGGACGGCACTGACGACGTCTATAACTGGCCGATAATGTACGCCGTGGAAGTGGGTCACTGGCTGCTCCCTGAGGATGTCGCCAAACAACTGGGTGAGTACCTGCTGCGTGGTGGCTTCCTGATGGTGGACGATTTCCACGGCAACGGCGAGTGGCAGAATTTCGTGAAAGGCATCGAACTCGCACTGCCCGGGCGGGAGATCGTCGATATACCGAACAGTGATCCAATCTTTCACACGATTTTTGATCTGGACGAACGCTTTCAGGTGCCAGGTGCGCAGTTTTTCGAAACGGGAAAAGAGTATGAAGCCGGGCTGGACCGTTACCCTAACGGCGACCTGGATTACCGGGCCGGCATGACGCCACACTGGCGCGGCATTTACGACGATAAGGGCCGGATCATGGTAGCCATCTGCCACAACATGGATCTGGGCGATGCGTGGGAAGTGTCGGACGAGGCACGCTATCCGGAGAAGTGGTCGTCGCTGGCGTATCGCGTGGCTATGAATTACTTTGTTTACGACCTGACGCATTGAGTTCCCGATTCCACGCCCGCAGACCCGCGACGCAAAGCAACATGAAGATGAAATAGAGAACAGCGGTCACGTTCAGCCCCTTGTAAATGTAGAGGGGGACATAGATCAGGTCGACAGCGATCCAGATCCACCACGATTCGACCAGTTTTTTGCATTGGCCCCATGTGGCGGCTAGGGAGAGTGCCGTCGTGATGCCGTCCCAGGCTGGTACGGTGGATGGCGTATAGGTGGACAGGAAGGCGCGAAGGATCAGCGCGGACGCGGCGGTAATCAAGACAAGCCAGATCCATTGACGCGCACTCGTTCGCGCCACCGGCAGTTCCGAATGCGTGCGATGCGGGAACGCCCACGTCCACCATCCATAGACTGCCAGTACGATGTAGACGACCTGCAAACCCGCGTCGCCAAACAACCCGGAGCGCAGAAATACCACAACGTAAAAGACGTTGTTCGCGATGCCGATCGGCCAGTTCCAGATATTTTGCTTCGCGAGCAGCCAGACACAGAGCGCGCCGGTGATGAAACCGAGGACTTCGACGACGTCGGTATGCCACATTATTTTGCGGTGCGCGCGGCGGCGAGAGCGGTGGCCTGGGCGTTCGGCACGTACTCCATAATGGCGCCCTGCTTGCGGAGCCTTGCCGTAAGAGCGGCAGTGTCAATGGTCTGAACGGAGATTCTGGCTTCGATTGCCAGTTTCGCGGCCACGCCCGCCGCCTGACCAAGGATCATGTATTGCGGCTCCATGCGCACGGAGGAATAAGCTACGTGGCTGGCTGAAAAGGCCACTGGCACCAGCAAATTCTGCATTTCGACACGTTTGGGCAACATCACCCGGTAAGGAATCTGGTAAGGCTTCACCGCAACCTGCATGTCGCCTTCATTACGAACAAATCCGTTTGCGTCCACTATGCGTTCAACATTGTGGGAATCGCTGTTGTAGGAACCCATACCGATGGGATCAGGTTTCGTGAGGTTAGTCTGCAGATCCTGCTGCACCATCACGTACTCACCAACCATGCGACGGTCTTCGCGAATATAGAGTTGCCGCGGCCAATGGTCCGTATCGGTGAATTCGGCGGCGCAGAGTCCCCAGGTATTCATCTCTGCGCGTACGGCTGCGGGAACGCCTGGATCGTTGGCGAGGAAATAGAAAAGACCAGCCTGATAGTCCTTGTGCTTGCGCCAGATTTCGTCGCGTGTGGCGTAGGTGGCCTTCGGGTAGTCCCAGCTGCCGCCAATGTAGTCGGTGGAGAACGCTCCATTGTTGTTGATGTCGGTAGTGCCGTTGGGTAGCCGGTCGATCTTCATCAAAGTGCCAAGTGCCGGGATATGGCCCTCAGATTTCGTACGCGCTTCGATGAGGCGGGCAAGAAGAGCATAGCGCGCCGGATCGTAGGTGTCCGGCTTTGCGAAAGGGATGCGATCGGCTGCGGCGCTGAAGCACATACGGAAGTTGTAAGCCTGCACTGCCTTATCGGCTGAACCGGGGGTGAGCGGCGTTGCCACGTTAATTTCGGGCAGCAGTTTGCCATCGGCACCTTTGGCCGGGACGTCAACGAGAAATTGATGAAACGGGGTCTTGTCACGGACACCCGCCAGCGATTCGCCATACTGCTCGCTCGATTCGCGCCCGTAAGTCCACGTGACGCCGGATTCCACCATCAGATCGCCTTCGTAGCTGCTGTCAATGAAAATGGTCGCGGTGTAGGAATCGCCGTTTTCTATTTTGATAGCCGTGATTCTGGGACCTTGTTTGGTGACGCCGTTCTTTTCCTGCAGGCGCGAGTGTTCGACCAGGGTGACGCCGGCACTGGTCATCATTTGCCGGAGGACATCCTCCGCGACATGCGGTTCGTGCAGCCAGGCAACCTCGTTGCCGAAACCGCTCATCCCGTAATACTGGCCCACCCGATAGTACAACTCATAGGCGTAGCCGCCGATCACTTCCTTCTTGCCGTAGTCAGTGTAGCCGAGTCCGCCGGTGACCATGCCGCCAATGTGGGCGGTAGGCTCAAGCAGCGCGGTCTTCAGTCCTTCACGCGCGGCGGAAACGGCGGCAATCACGCCGCCAGCAGTGCCGCCATAGACGACTACGTCGAAGTTATGCGTGGCAGCCGACGCGGACAGGACAAAACTGAATGTGAGCGCGAACAATCGCATGAGTACAGAGTAATGCAACCGGGTTGGCCGACGGTTAGGGCTGAGTACCTTCGCCCGGCTTCTTGTTCAGCTCCGCCGGATCGAAGATCCGTTTCTCTGGCGGCACGGCTTTGAACGGCGTGTAGTCCGGGATCTCTGTGAACAGGTCCCGCAGGCTGGCTGCGGATTGATCCATGAGGTTTAGCGCCGGTACGTGCAGGAGTTCGAAGATCGTCTTCAGCAAGCCGGGAAAACTGGAGTTCGTATGCGAGACATAGTCGCGGCGAATATTGGGACCGGCAGCCAGGAGTATTGTCCGATGTGCATCCACCAGATCGATCCCGCCGGCTGCAACATCTTCGGTTACGAACACCGCAGTTTCGCGCCACCAGGGAGAGTGCGACAGATACTCGAGAATGCGCCCGAGAGCAAGATCGTTATCGGCGACCCATGACGACGCGTAAGGGTAGCCCGCATCCGGACGCTCCTCGCCAGTGCGATCATTGGGCAGCGTGACGTAGAGGAATTGAGGCAGTTCCTCTTTCCCTGATTTGTAACGCCGGTCGAGTTCGGCGATGAACTTATCGGCGCGGGTTTGGTCGGAGACATCGAGTGAGAAACCTGGATAATCGCGCGATGTATTGCGGTCGAGCGCTGCCGGGATTGGGATGTTGGTCATGTAGCTCGGAGCGGTGCCGGGTGAGGTCGCGTCCGCCAGACCAGGAATCTGCAGACCCTCGCCGAAATTACGGAACGTGATGTGATTGCGCTCGAGATGATCCCACAGCGTCCCGGTCTCAGGAATCTCTTCAGGCAGCGTACCCGCGTACGTGCCCGCAAACGACAACCGGCCTGGAGTGCTGGCATCAAGAGCGAAATGACGCTGGCCTCCGTATGACGCATAGAGTCCGCTCATGGTGAAAAGATCCGGAATGACACCGGTGAGCCAATGATGACCATCGACCTCCGATTCGCCATCGGAATAAAAGTTATCGCTGAACGCAAACTGTTTCGCAACAGCATGCTGGTTGGGTGTGATAGCGGCATCCTTGACGCTAAAGCGCGTACCGCGGCCATCGGCACGCCCATGCATTCCGTAGCGGGCAATATTGGCATTCGCTTCCGCTGCGCCGTTGGAAGCCTCACCAATGTCACCCAGCACTTCATCAAAAGCGCGGTCTTCCTTTACGATCAGGACCACATGCTTGATTGCCGTCGGCAGAGAAGGCGTAATACTCTTCTCCAGGAAGAACCCATTGGCCGCGAACGTGGTGGCGGTGAGTTTTTGCAAATCCTCCTGAGCCGGCATCTTGAAAGTTGTCAGCGTACCGCGGTAGAGCGTCGATGGCGCGTCCGGACCATCGAACGGCCGTCGAGCGTTTGGCCCTGTGCCCCGCCCTCGCGAATTCACCACCCACACCCGGCCATCCGCAATGCCCACGCGAGTGGGGTACCAGCCCACGGGCAGATGTCCGATGACCACATTTCGCGCCGTGTCAATCACGCCGACGGCATTCACGCCAGCTTCTGCCACAAATAGCCATTTCGTGGTGGGGTCGTAAGCCATACCCGCCGGCAGGAAGCCGCGCAGGGGCAGCAGCCACGGGACCCGTAGAGCAATCTGACCGAGCGTATGGTGATCGGCCGCGGAGATCACCGAGATTGTGTCGGAGTGCGCGTTCGCGACGTAGATTCTGTCACCCACGGCGAGGATTCCGGAAGGAGCGCTGCCTCCGATGGCTGTGTTCGCGGGGTCGTCTTTGCCGTTTGCAACCTTACTTCCGACTGCGGCGCCTGTGCGAATCCAAGTATTGACGACCGGCTTAACGGGGTCCTGCACATTGACGACGCAGATGGAATTTGACTCGCGGTCGTTCGGATCGCCCAGCGAAGGAGACGACAATCCCGCTGGAGGAAATGCCAAACCCACCTTAAGCACCTCGTAACGGAACATTCCAATGTTCGCCACGTAGACGGTTTTAAGATCTGGCGAGAGCGCCATCGTGAAAGGCATGCGGCCTGTCTTGACCGATGAAATGATGCCGCCTTTGACCGTGTCGACCAGGACGAGGCGGTAATTCGCCTGGTCGATGACGTAGAGGATATGTCGCATGGGATCGATCGCAAGATCCGCCGTGTAGCTGTTGCGCCACTCGCCGCCGTTGATGTCGATCAACTTGCGGCGCGCGCCGCTGGAAGTGTCCACCAGGCGAACTTTGCCGGAATCGCCCTCTGCGATCCATACGGATTTCTCGGAATCGAAGGCGACTCCGTACGACGTGCTTTTCCAGGCATCGGTTTGTTTTGCCGGAAGCGAATCGACGGAATCGGGCGGCACGGCCCAAAGCAGACGTTCCTGCCATTTGTCCTTGCTCGGCTCAAGAACGGTGACACCGAAGCGTTCAAAGCCGGTCTCTGAAACGGCGATGAGGCCCTTAGGACTGATCGCCAGGCCAAAAGATCCAGGACCCAGATCAATCTGGTTGCCCAACGGTTTCAAAGCGCGCCCTCCGGGGAGGATTGTGACGTTGCCGGTGGTGTGAGGGTACGCGTTACCGCCCGGCGGAAGATAGTCGTCGGCAGCCGCAGGGGCCACCAATAGAACCGCAATCACAGCCACGGAGCAGCGGAAATGAGACGTCAACGGCACTCTCTTACTATCATCCATTGTCTTCGCTTATCCGGACGTTCGGGGAATTTGTGCAAACGTTGTCTATACTGAGTTTGCGCGATGAGTTCCGGCCTTTCGGGTATCAAAACCACAGGAAAAACGAACAGCGGCGTCCGCCAGTTTTTCCGGCCGGGCGGTACGCTCTCAGCGGCGCATCCGTCTTTTGAGCTAAGGGCCGGCCAGTTAGAGATGGCCGAAGCGGTCGATGCTGCACTCAATGAGAAGCGAAAACTCATCGTCGAAGCCGGCACGGGCACGGGAAAGACGCTCGCTTATCTTGTGCCTGCCCTGCTTTCAGGGCTGCGCGTCGTAATATCCACCAACACAAAGGCACTTCAGGAGCAGCTCTTTTTCCGCGATATCCCATTCCTCGAAAAGGTTGTGGGAAGACCGTTGCATGTTTGCTACATGAAAGGCCGCTCCAACTACGCCTGCCGGCAAAAGATTTACGATGCAGAGGGTACTCCAGTGCTGACCGGACTTGAAGAAGTCGCGGATTTTCAAATCATTCAGGGGTGGGAAAAGACCACAGAAACCGGCGACCGCGCCGAAGTAACGGCGCTGCCGGAAGACAGCACCGCCTGGGCGAAGGTCGACGCCCGTTCCGACATGTGCGCGGGGTCGAAGTGCGCCCAGTTCCAGCGCTGTTTCATCACGTTGATGCACCAGAGAGCTTCGGAAGCCGACATCATCATCGTGAATCATCACTTGTTCTTCGCGGATATTGCGGTTCGCCGCACCGATCAGGCGCAGATCCTGCCGGATTACAACTCAGTGGTCTTCGATGAAGCGCATGAAATTGAAGACGTAGCAGGCCAGTACTTCGGCTTTGCGGTCAGCACATACAAGGTGCTGGATCTTCGCCGCGACATTGCGGCACTCAGCCGTATTCGGAAGTTCGGATCGGAGGAACTGGATCGCATCCTGATTCGCCTCGAAGAGGTCTCGCTCGGTTTCTTCGGACGATTGCCAGGAGGCGATGGCCGGTCGAGTTTCACCGGGCGCGACGAGTTTCTGGCGCTCCACGGTGAGCAGTATCAGGAATTGCTGACAGCGTTCGATCTGCTTGCCGGACATCTGAAACTGATCCATGATGCGCCGCAGGAAGTGATCCCGCTGTTCCGGCGAGCGCAGGAGATGCGCATGGCAATCGAGTTCATGATCGGCGGCAACGATCCCGGCTTTGTTCATTGGACAGAACGGCGCGGCCGGGGTGTCTTCCTCCAGGCCACACCTATCGACGTGGCAGATCTGTTGCGTGAGCACCTTTGGAGCAAAGTCGATTCCGCCGTGTTGACGTCGGCGACTCTCGCAGTAGCAGGCAGTTTCGATTATGTGGAATCGAGACTGGGACTGAACGACGCCCGGACGTTGATTGTACCCAGCCACTTCGATTACCAGACACAGGCGCTGCTCTACATTCCGCAGGATCTCCCTCCACCGTCCGATCCGGCCTGGGTAAGAGCGGCAAGCGAAGAGATTGTGCGGATTCTAAATGCCAGCCGGGGCCGCGCCTTCGTGCTTTTCACGAGCTACATGCAGATGCGTCAGATTCATGACCGCGTGAGCCTCATGGTGGAATTCCCGGTGCTGACCCAGGGAACAGGACCACGCACCGCCTTGCTTGACGAATTTCGACAAACGCCGAACTGTGTTTTGTTTGCAACATCTTCCTTCTGGCAGGGGGTCGACGTGCCCGGCGAGCAATTAAGCTGCGTTATTATTGATAAGTTGCCGTTTGCTGTTCCAAGCGATCCGGTAGTTGAAGCGCGGGTGCGCAATGTGCGCGAGGCCGGTGGGAATCCTTTCTACGACTACCAAATCCCGCAGGCGGCAATTTCGTTGAAGCAGGGCTTCGGCCGGTTAATCCGAACACGCGCGGATCGCGGCGTATTGGCGCTGCTGGATCACCGGATCACGAAACAGCGTTACGGCCAGGTCTTTTTCGATAGCTTGCCAGATTACGGATTTACCATGGATTTCGCCAAAGTAGAGAGTTTTTTCAATGTTTGAAGTCGCCGTAGAACACACCTTCGCCGCAGGCCATGCACTTCGCCACTACAAGGGTAAGTGCGAGAACGTTCACGGACATAACTACAAAATCAGGGTCATCGTCCGTGGTGAAAAGCTGGATTCGATCGGCATGCTGATGGATTTCGTCCAGCTAAAGAAATACCTGCGCGATACCTGCGAGCCGATGGACCACGTCTTTCTGAACGAGTTACCTCCGTTCGACACACTGAATCCAACAGCGGAAAATATGGCGATTCATATCGGGCAAAGCATGCAGGCGTTATTGGCCAACAACCCGAATCCGGTGGAAGTGGCGGAAGTGAAGGTCTGGGAAACAGACATCCAGTCCGCCACGTACAGGCCACCGGCCTACGTTAGTTAATGCGCGTTTATTCCGTCCAATAGGTCACGAGTAAACCCTCCCCAGCGACGTCGGCGTCGACGGCATAGTCTTCCAACCGGATGCTGTTGGCGCCGTCCTGCGACTCGAGAAAGAAGTTCTCCGAGAAGCCGCCACTTACGTTCGGCCACAGAACCCGGGTCACGCCCGCAAGAGTTGCCTTGCTCATGCTTGCCGAACCAAGATAGGTCTTGCCCGTCAGCCCGGGGATTACCTGGATAAATAGTTTCGATGCGGTGATAGCGGGGGTTCGTCGTAACCGGGACTGGCGTCCCGGGAACTGACACGTTGACCCGGCCTAAGCTTTTAATGATCATTGATCTCCTCAACTGAAGCGTAGATCCCGCAAGGTAGCTCCCGGAGCATCAAATACCTCAACCAGATGAAAACAAGCCGACTATAGTTCGCAAATCGACGATACTCCTACCTATGCACCGGGATGATTGGCGCTCGTCTTGCAAGTACTATGCGGGAGAGGCTCTTTCCATGCCGCAGAATTCAATACCGGAGTCGAAATACCACATCAGTGTTCTGGCGGAATGCGAATGCTCCGGGTGTCGGCTTGGCGGTTTTCGGCATCAAGGGCGGCGCGCGTAATATGACAGTAATTTCCTGCGCCACTTCAGTCCACGATCAGAAGGCCAAGGGCTCTCAGACAAGCGGGAACTAAAGATAATGGTTTGGACCCTTGCAATTGCTCTGTTTGTAGTTTGGTGCCTAATACAGCTTATTGGGCGCACTTTGCAGAGGTTGGGATATTATCCGTTTGGCCGTGAATGGGTGACCGCCCTTCTACGGCATGCCCGCCACGGAGGTTCAGGCGGGATTAGATTCCAGTATCCGAATAGTCTCAATGGAGGTGCTTGCAACTCCATCGCATCGGCCCGGTGCGCCCCGGCGGTGATTGTGACCGGTTACCAACTAACATTGGCATCCCTGTCGCCTGCCCGGAGTTTAGTGTCTAGACGGGCGAACGCCGGTAGTTTGACCGTATCTGGTCACCTGGCGGGCCGCGGTCGCAGGCAGTCTCGACGGCGGTTGGCAGCAGGAAAACTGATTCTGGAAAGGGATGACCGGTACATCCGGTAAAGGGGATGCAAGCGAGGCGATTAATGAATTTATTCCTTACTGGAGCAACCGGTGCCATCGGAGGTAATCTCCTCCGGCATCTTCTGGACGCGCGGCCGGGCTTATGCGTTTACGTGCTGCTGCGCGCCGAAACCCACGACGAGCTGTGCGCGCGCATGGTCCCGATCCTCGCGAATGTCACTCGGGAACAGACCCAGAGGGTTATTCCAGTGCAGGGGGACGTCATGCTTGCAGACCTCGGTCTTGGCATGAGACACGGCGAGTTGACGAGCCGGGTTGCCGAAGTGTATCACGTCGCGGCGTGCACCAGCTTTGCGCAAACGATGGAACAGGCCAGCGGCACCAACCTGGCCGGCACAAAACACGTGGTTGATTTTGCCCGCGCAATCCAGGCAGCCGGTTATCCGGTTCGCCTGCATCATATTTCCACAGCTTATGTATCTGGCACACGCACTGGCTGCATGAGAGAGGATGAGCTGGAATCGGGCCAGCAGTTCTTCAATCATTACGAATGGTCTAAATTCGAAGCCGAGCGTGTCGTCCGCGCAGCCAGTCCGGGCCTGCCCGTAACAATCTACCGCCCCGGCATAATCGTCGGGGACTCGCGCACCGGGCGTACCAACCGGTTCCATGGCATCTACCAGATTTTGCGGGGGATCCATTTTGGGCTCATCGACTCCCTCCCATGCCAGCCTGATTTCCAACTCGATATCACGCCGGTGGATTATGTCAGCGAGGCAATCGCGCGGCTCGCACAGTTAAGCCGCAGCATCAACAAAACCTTCCACCTGACCGCCGGACCTGGAAATACACTGCCGCTCAACGAACTGGTTGAGATTTATCTTCGAGAAGGAATCGATTACGAGCAGAACAAGAGTAAACCCGGGCCCCTCAGGTTCGTGCCGGACGAGCAAGATTCTGCCCCTGTAAATAATGGATCCAGTGTCTGGAGAC